>JAFSLR010000071.1 GCA_017448375.1 Synergistaceae bacterium
ATAACGGGAATGTAACGCCGTCTGAATTTATGTCGGGTGATTTGAGTCTCACGGGAAGCAATGACATTCAGAGCGTCCCGATTTCAGAGGACAATACTGTGTCAGAAGAGCCAGAGCCGGAAATTACGCCGTACCTTGAGATTCACGCGGTCAATGATGTATGGCTTAGCGTGTCTTTTGGGAATGCACAGCCGATTTTCACGAGGACATTAAGACGCGGGGAGTCAATGCGGTGGGATTTGAACGAGACAGCAAGGGTTAAGATAGGCCGTCCGACAGCCGCGCAAATCATTCTCAACGGAAAGGATTTGGGGATCGCGAATCCTACAGCGAAACGCTCAGAGACATATCTGTACAACCCTGACGGAACATACAGCACAGTACAGAGGCGCAGCAGGTAATAAGCGTTAAGGGATTAGGGGGTTAGGGGTCAGCTTTTACCCTTCACCCCGTCCCCTTTTTTTCTTAATCATTGAAATTATTGCGCGATAAAGTTTCAGGCGTTATCATTTAACAGAAAATTTCACATTCTACATAAAGAGGAGCATTTCATATGGCAGCTGAGGCAGTAAAGCCCTGGTGGCGCGAGGCTATTGAAACAATAGTATGGGCGTTTGTACTTGCGATGATTATTCGTACATTCATCGTTCAGGCATTCTGGATTCCGAGCGGATCAATGATTCCTACGCTTGAAATTAATGACCGTGTGTTAGTCGCTAAATTCTGGACGACATTTTTTGAGCCTTCGAGGGGGTCTCTTTACGTCTTCCGTTATCCTGTTGACCCTGAACGCGATTTCGTGAAGAGAATCATAGCAATCCCGGGCGACATCGTAGACATCAAAGAAGGAGTCGTTTACATCAACGGAGAACCAACAGAAGAACCCTACGTCAAACGCCATGACAAATTCACGCTCAGGCCGGGCAATGTATTTCCCGAAGTCCCCTTCACCGTTCCTGAAGGAAAATATTTCATGCTAGGCGACAATCGCGGAAACTCTCAGGACAGCCGCTTCTGGGGATTCGCCGACATAAGCGACATGAGAGGGCCTGTATTTTTCCGTTACTGGCCGTTAAACAGGATAGGAGTCCCGAAATAATTTTATGCCGCGCACAGTATGGTATCCCGGCCACATGGCCAAAGGGACTCGAAAGCTCAAAGAGTTAGCCGACCGTCTTGACGTTATTGTTGAAGTGAGAGACTCGCGCGCTCCTTCGTCAACATCATCACCACTCATAAAGTCTCTCGCTAAAATCAAGCCCGTAATCCGCGTATTTTCCCGAAAAGATTTGGCTGACCCCGAAAAGTTAGCGTTGTGGCTTAATGCGGTAAAGTTCGCATATCCGGCAGACCTTCGGAAACGCGACGGACTTCCCCAAATCCGGCGGGCAATAATGAAGTTCAAGCCTTCGCACAGGGAAGTGAGACTCGCTGTTGTGGGTATTCCGAACGTGGGAAAATCCCTGCTTCTGAATCTCCTCGCGGGAAAATCGTCCGCAGATGTCGGAAACATTCCCGGCGTAACAAAGTCTGTCAGCTGGTACAGGAATGAAGGTATGTTAATCGTAGACAGTCCCGGGATATTAGACCCTCACGCAGAGGCCGGAGCTCATATGGTATTGTCGTGGCTCGGCTGTGCAAAAGCTGAAGTCGTAGGAGGCTGGGAGAATTGCGCGCTGTCATTGCTGGAGTTCCTGACTCAAAACGACATGGCCGGATTCATTCCCGTTGAGACTGACGAGTCCCCCGCAGTTACGCTTGAGGTTATCGGGCGGAAATACGGCTGTCTGATTTCGGGCGGACGGGTGAACATGGAGTTAGCCGGACAGAAATTCATTGAGGCTTTCAGCTCAGGGCGACTCGGTAAATTCTGCCTTGAAGTTCCGGGCGGTGAAAGGGCTGTTGATTTTCGCGGTGATGAGGCAGCTACAGTTGTTTGATGATTTAATACCCCCTATGCGCTGCGAGCGTAACGAGGCGTTAGAAATTCTGGGGAAGCTCAAAAAACGGTGGAAGATAATCGGAACTGATGAGGCCGGAAGAGGAGCGTTAGCCGGGCCGGTTTCAGCAGCTGCGGTATATCTCACTGATGAGCAGGAAGAAGCGTTAAACGCAATGGGACTCAGAGACTCAAAACGCATTTCGCCAAACGGAAGGGAAAAACTTTTTTCGGCCATGAAAGATTTAGGCGTAATGTGGCGGGTACGAATGGTTGATTCCGAAATGATAGACAGCGAAAACGTACTCAACGCATCATTGCAGGCAATGGGTGAAGCTGTAACACGTCTCGAACGTAATTTAACGGGTAAAATTGGGTGTGTTGTTGACGGGAACGAGAGAATCCCCGATATTGATATGGAACAATGGGTATTGATTAGGGGAGATGATTTGATTCCGTGCGTTTCGGCTGCTTCGGTTGTTGCGAAAGTTTTGCGGGACAGATTGATGACAATATACTCAAAGAAATACCCCGGCTACGATCTCGAAAGGAACAAAGGCTATCCGACTCAAAGGCATATTAACGCGGTAAGGGGTTTGGGACTAAGCGAGATACACAGACGGACGTTTTGCCGTAGAATAATGAACACTGACAGGAGGTATAAATTTAATGCCGCCGATAAACGTAAATATAGATCAGGGATATAATCAGGCACAACAAAGCATAACAACAAATACAGGGCAGGGAAGAATCTCGACTCAGCCCCAGATACAGCAGCCCTCACAAATCGCAGCAAGACTCGCGGGAATGAAAACGGGTCAGGTTGTTGAAGGCAGCGTATTGGGACAGAATCAGGACGGTACATACTTAGTGCGTGTTGACGTGAACGGAATCCCGCAGGAACTCCGCGCACGTGCTACGGTCTCATTGATACCCGGTGAACATTTCCGGGCATTGTGGGACGCTTCTGGGGCTGACGGAGTCCCGGTTCTGAGACTCTCTCAGGGTGAATTGTCGTTCCTCTCACAGATTCCCGCAAGAGACAGGGAGCTTGCTACAGCACTTTTGGCGCGCGGACTCCCTTTAAGCAACGAAGTTTTGACGGCGATAAAGGACGCTTGGAGGAAATCGGGCGGGACTGAAAATCTTTCGTCATTCATAGAGTTATGGGCGCGTGATGTACCGATGACACTTGAGAACGCGACTCTCCTCTCACAATACGCCGCAATGAACGGAGCAGAGGCAACCGAGATGTGGAACAAGATTCGCCGTGAGCTTAAAGAACGAACGAAAGAAGGTAAAGACCCCGTTAAAGCGTTGAAGTCAATGAAAGAAGGAAGCGATGACGTAGCGAAATTCCTTCAGGCACAATCTATCCTCATGAAATCCCCCCGAAATGACGTAAACCCCGCGTTACTTGCTGCACCTTTCTGGCCATTGATGGACAACACACAGCAGAATATGACGGCGAAAATTTACGTGGGTCGTTCGGGTTCTGACGAAGGGCAAAGATATTGGCAGGTTGGATTCGGGATAACGGGTTCAGTTTTGGGTGAAGTTGGAGGACTTGTTGAGAGCGACGGGAAAAGCTGTAACCTTACATTGAACGCCGAGAAACCGTCAACATGTCGCCTAATCGAGAAACGAAGACGGGAATTACGCAGAGAGCTTCAAGGAGTCGGAATCCCCGTAACATTTATCGGAGTCGCGGTTAAAGCTCCCGAAACGGCGCGTGATGTTCTTTCGGCCGGACGCGGACTCGACATAACGGTGTGAAAAATGGCGGACAATAAACCCGATAAGGCTGTAGCAGTCAAGTACGACAACAAGACAATGCGAGCCCCCGAAGTCGTAGCAAAAGGGGAAGGATTCATTGCGCGTAAGATTGTCGAGAAGGCTATAGAAGCTGATGTGCCGATTGTTGAAGATGCCGCGTTGGTGTCGGCGTTAATCTCATTGGAACTCGGCGAGGAAATCCCGTCCGAATTGTACGAAGTTGTTGCGCGTGTATTGGCGTGGGTCTACAGGCTCGACAAGGAATCATCACAGCCCCCGAAGATGAAATGATTGATCCTCATGTATTAGGGCGTTACGCTGAGGATTTGGCCGCAAAATATCTCGTTTCGATAGGGTGGAGAGTTCTTGCGCGTAATGTGAGGAATCAATACGGCGAACTCGACATAGTAGCAACTGACTACAAAGAGAAAGACCTCGTAATCGCTGAGGTAAGATGCCGTACAAAGAATAAAATTCAGGACGCAATAGACTCGATTGACCGCCGGAAATATCGCGCACTCCTCAGAGCCTCAAATGAATACATAGACTCTATAGACTGGCAGGGCTTTTGGAGGATAGATCTTATTGCCGTAACGCTTGACACACGGGGAAGCCTTCATGACTGGACAATAGAACACGTGAAGAATATTACAGCGTAAAAAAACAGGAGAGTATTTTACCCCCCTGCTTGCTGAAAATTTCTGTGATTAGTTTGCTCTCTTGATGAGTGCGTCAAGAGCTTTGATTAACGGGAGAATCCTTTCATCTGTTGCCGGCTTCTGTAACGCTTCTTTTGCCGTAACTTTGTCGCCCCAATATTCTTTGTTGCGCTTTACGCTGATACTTATCACCGAGCCTTCAAGAGAGACTCCCGCAAAAAGTCCCTTTGAGAGCGAATAGCTGTAGATTGACGCTTTAACCTGTGCGTCCGTTGCAGCCTCAGCACGCCTCCCTACAGGCCCAGCAGCAATCGCGAAATCCCCGCCGAGTTTCGTTTTGCTCCCCATGAAAGCACCGACTCCCCGTTCGTTGATGACCGCAAGAAGTAACGCTACCTCCTGTAATCCAACCTGGAATCCGAATGAGCCCCCGCCAATGTTGTAGAAGCTCGGCCCGTACCATTTCCCGTTCTCGTGCCTGAGAATGAGTCCCTCGCCGTATTCCCCGCCAAGAATGAATCCGGCTTTCACCATTGACGGAACTATTGCGATTGCGCGCGAAGTCTTAGCGGTGTCAGCCATTGTTGAAACGTCTCCTTCTGATGAGATTTCCTCAATCATTGAGACCGCACTTCTGATTATGCTGTCAGGGGTTGTTGCCGCAAATGATGATGCGGAAAACGCGAGAATTAATGCCAGTGTTAAAACTAATACTTTCCTCATGATTTTTTCCTCCTAATCATGTAATGCTTGAATTATGCCACAAAGTTTTCATTATTCCAATTTGTAGCCTCTCGGTGTAATCATTTTCCCGTCAATAATATGAGTCTGTGAATTGCCTATTATAACCGTGCAGAACATATCAATGTTGCATTTACGGATTTTCTCAAGCGTTGTAATCTCGGAGCTTTCACCCTCACGGCCAATGTTGCGGACATATCCGGCCGGAGTGTCATTGTCATAATAACGCAGAATAATATCGCAGGCTTTCTTGAAATTTTTGGGACGCTTTGAGCTTGCCGGGTTGTAAAGGCATATCACAAAATCGCCCATGCACGCAAAAATTAATCTCTTCTCTATGATTCGCCATTCCGTAAGATGATCGCTCAATGAGACAGTAACATAATCATTCATCAATGGCGCGCCCAGAATCGCCGAACACGAATTAGCCGCCGTAATCCCGGGAATGATTTTCACCTC
>JAFSLR010000072.1 GCA_017448375.1 Synergistaceae bacterium
CTCAACTTCGATTCGTCCGTTCATCAAACGTAAAAGGCTGAGAGTGATTGAGATTCCGAGTCCTGTACCTTCAACCGTATTATTCTGGACTAAGTCACTGCGTTCAAATTTCTTGAAGAGCTTGGGCAAATCTTCTTCCTTAATTCCGATTCCCGTATCGCTTATCCTGAATACAAGATTGATTGTCTCTGTACCGTCTTCGCTGTAAGTTTTTCCGCCTGAAACGCTCAGTGATACGCTCCCTTCATGGGTATATTTAACGGCGTTGTTGAGGACGTTTGTTACGACTTGGCGCACTCTCACTTCATCGCCGTAAAGTACATCGGGCAGTTCTTCATCAACTTTCACATTGAAGACTAAATCTTTCTGCCTTGCCTTGAAGACAATCATGTTTGTAACGTCATTAAGTACCGAGCTTAATTTGTATTCACCTTCGGCAATCTCCATTTTTCCGGCTTCAATCTTCGAGAAGTCAAGAATGTCATTGATGATTGAGAGAAGATTCTTTCCTGCGCTTTCAACGTTTCGGGCGTAAGTTGTGATACGGTCGCTTGTGCTTTCACGGATAATCATCTCATTCATTCCGAGAACGGCGTTAATCGGGGTGCGAATCTCGTGGGACATGTTAGCGAGGAACTCACTCTTTGCGGAATTTGCCCGGCGTGCCTGCTGCATTGCGGCGTTAGCGAGGTCAAGAGCTTCCTCTAATTGTTCGGAACGTTCTTGCTGCTCTTTGTGTAAGCGCGTAGTGTCGGAAACGAGAATTATATAGAAGCCCGGGTTGACGGCGTAAAAGTTGAACTGCTTGTAGAATATTCTGCTGTCAATCTCGCAAACAATGTTGACTTCGTAGAGTGAGTTTTTCTGAGTCCCGAAAGCAATCGAGTCTGGGGCAAGCGATCGCGTCATCTCGTTAATTTGTTCGTCAGTCCCGTGCAAAATCGGCAAAATCTCATCATGAATATAAGCGTTGAAAGTCTCATGAGGATTCTTAGGGAGAATGCTTCCTTCTTGACGTTCATCGCTTACTGTAATGTGGTAGCGTCCTACGGCCATGTAAGCAATCATCTCAAACTGCCGGGCTAAAATCTTGTCAACGATTGTCTGATAAACTTTTGAGTTGTTGCACTCTCTCTCGGTGATGAAGGCTACAACATGTCCGTCAAAAGGACTCCTAGTCATCATTGCTGAGAACTCAACATAACATATGCTTCCGTTTTCGCGCCGTGAAAGTAACACCTGACGTATTCCGCTTTTGCCTTTGACGTAAGCGTCGAGGAGTGAATCGACGTTGAAGGACTCCATGAGCTTTTTGCGTTCGATGAAATTGATGTAATGTTTCGAGCGTGCTTTGAGCATTTCGGAGAAGGACTCGTGTTCCTTGTCTGTGCTGAACAAGTCCCTACCTCTTACTTCGTCAAGAGTATCGAGTGAAATATCAGCCCTGAACATACCGAGAGTGAATTTGTCCTGATGATAGAAATTCTGCCCTATTGAGTCGTAACTTGCGCGTATTTTCTCCTCGTAGTTCTTGAAGAGCGTAATATCCGAGAATGTGATGTAAACGTAATCTTCTCCGGCTACGGTGATGAAGGCGTAGTGAGCACTGCACCAGATGATATTATTCTTTGCGGTAACTTTGCGGATTTGTATTCTGCAAGATTTGTCGGGTGCTTCGTGATGTTCGAGCATATATTTTACGAGCGGCATATCTTCGGGGTAAATTATTTCGCTGAAGTCTCCTGTTGAATTAAATCGGGCGGCATCTTCGGGAGTATCTTCCATCATTGAAATATATTCGGGGGAAACGTAAACGGCCTCAGATTTCCCGTCCTTGTGCGAACAGATAAGAATTGCGCTGTTACCTAGCTGTGAGATAGTGTCGATAAAATTTTGGCGTTCGTCCTTCTGGGAACTGCACATAAAAATCTTCATGGCTCCTTGTGATAATTTTGCGAGATACGCTAACAATTATATTACGAGTTTCACAAAAAAACGGACACCCTTTAAGCGTTAGGCATCCGTTAATTTATGTTGCGCATAAGAAATTATTTCCTGCTCGACAAATTCCGGCTTCCGGCTATCATCAGCAAAAGTACATCAATCAGCTTCAGGTTGTCGGTAACATCGAACGGCATTAACTCAGTGAGGCTTGAGTGCGTGTACTCAAATTCTGTCCTTGTCGACTCCGTGAATGTCCTCTGTCTTGAAGAACGGAATATCCGCATGTCGGGGAAGTCCTCCGCTTGCACCCAGATACGCGATATCAGTAGCAACAGCAATATAACCTGCCTCCGCTAATTTCTGCGTGAAGAGTCCCGCTACCTGCTCTTTGACTGTAAGATTTATGCCACTAAATACTTGCCTGACTTCCTAAAAAACAAGGACAGCAAAAACGATACAGCAATGCACGTAATGTAAATCACAATACACCCTCCAAATGAATCAAATTCCCTTCCCGTCAAAAACTCAAGACACAATGCCGTGAGCCTGTGCATACAGTAAACACCCGGAGTAAAACGTGAGATGTTTCCTATTACGCACTTAATTGAAGCAGGAAGATTTTTCAGAGGCATCATCATAAACATGATCGTAACGGATATTGCAAACACATTAAGGTATATACCCGCATAGCCGAAACCTCTAGGAGTGTCTGAACCCGTTATCATGCGTAATATAAATGCA
>JAFSLR010000073.1 GCA_017448375.1 Synergistaceae bacterium
CGTGAGTAATAGCTGTGCATAGCGTGCCCCATCTCGTGAACAAGCGTAAAGACATCGTGAATCGTACCGTCATAGTTGAGCAAAACATACGGCCTCGTCCCGTAAGAACCCCACGAATATGCGCCCTTGCGTTTTCCTTTGTTCTCGTAAATGTCTATCCATCTCTCCGAAATTCCGCGCTTGAAGTCCGAAATATATTCATCGCCCAAAGGGGCTAATGCTTTCACGGCCAAATCTACGGCTTCGGGGAACTCGATTCGTGTTTCGGGTTCGGCGGTTAATGGTGCGTTGAGGTCGTAGAAGTGAAAATCATCGAGTCCCAAGACCTTTTTGCGGAGTGATACTAGCCTGTGCAATGACGGTGAATATTTCCACGCTGTATCAACAACTCTGCTGTAAACATCTTCGGGTACATTTTCGGAGAATAAAGCCATATCGAGCGAGCTTGCATACTTTCTTGCCTGTGCTGAAAATATATCGCACTTCACCGACCCCGAATACAATGTTGCGATTGCGTTCTTGAATTTCGCGTACGTACCGTGTATCCCCATAAACGCATCGTGCCTTACCTGCCTGTTTCTGCTCCGGCTGAACCTGTACCATCTTTCTTCGGTTAATTCTGAGGTGTTGCCGTCCTCGTCCTTGATGTCGGGGAACTTCATGTCAGCGTCAGTTAATAGGGTGAAAGCGTTTGAAGGTATTGACATGATGTCTCCGGCCTTAGCGAGGAGTAATTCCTGTGCGTGAGGAAGAATGTGCTCTCGTTCGCGCAGTAATTTCCTGAAGAAAAATTCATACCGCGTTAATTCATGCTCATTCTTTATGCAGTCGTTTATGTAGTCATGGGGAACGGCTAATATTTCAGGCTCAAAGAATGAGGCAGCAGAATAGTATTTTGTTGTGAGGCTCTCAGCTAGTCCGACTAATTCCATAGGCTTTGACTCTCTCAAATCTTCGTGGCTTTTCATGTTGGCGTAAACGTAGAGTCTCTCAAGCTCAAGCGATACGGCTTCACTTGCCTTGATGAATGCTAGAAGTGTTGCTGACCCATCGCCGAGTTTGCCGGAATACCCGTTCAATTCGTCAACTTTTGCTGATGTCTCGTCATAAGCCTTCTTCCATTCGTCAAAATTTGGGTATATCGCCTCAAGATTCCACCTGTATTTTTCGGGAATATCTTTTCTTTCTGGTACTTCGTTTGTTTTATTCATATTTCAATCTCCTGCAAAAATTTTACAGCCTTCGCTTTAAGTTCTGAGAGGCTGTTTTCACTGCGTATAACGTAGTCGCAAATTCTGAGCCTTTCACTTTGGGGAAGCAGGAACTTTTCACGCCTCCTGAGTTCGTCATCAGTCCAGCCCCGCGAATTTCTGCACCTTTCAGCCCTAATCCCAAAATCAGCCGTAACATAAATTACTCGGTCAATCCATTCCGGCCGGCCTGTTTCGGGGAGAAGAGGAATCTCCGCAACTGAATCGGAATTGCCCGCCGTGAGTCTGTGAATCTCATTCATGACAAGCGGGTGAATAACCGAGTTGCAGAATTTATGTTCCTCATCATCAGTAAAAATTTTCTCTGCGATTTTCGGCCTTATGATATTTCCCTGAGAGTCAAGAATATCATCTCCCCATCTCTGTGAAAAGACTCTCAGAACTTCAGGGCGAGTCCAAACTTCAGCGGCTATTTTGTCAGCGTCAAATACGGGGCATTTCATGAGCCGGGCTAACATTCGTGAAAGTGTAGATTTACCAGCTCCGATGTCCCCTGTAACCGCTATAACCGCCATAATTACCCTTTCCGCCGTAAAATGGTTTCGGGCCGTCAAAGATTATTCTGCTTCTTCGCTTGCCTCTGTCATCAGTCCTCTTGCATTCGTCAGGAATCTCAAACAGGAATCTCGAAAGCTCATTCTCCTTCACAGTTCCGTAAATCCTTCTTGACCTTGCAGACGTGAGATATAGCCTTTCCTCCGCGCGTGTCATTCCGACATAACATAATCTTCGTTCCTCTTCTAATTCTTCTTCACTGTCTTTTGAGCGTGAATGAGGGAAAATGCTTTCCTCCAATCCGACAATGAAGACTACGGGAAATTCGAGTCCCTTTGAGGCGTGAAGAGTCAGGAGTCCTACGGCATCTTCGGAGTCTGAGTCGGTGTCTGCGTCCGTGAATAGTGCTGCTTCTGCGAGAGTCTCGGCTAAATTCCCGTCAGGAACAACCGACTTCAATTCCCTTACGTTGTCGAGTCTGTCCCGGTAATTCTCGGTGTCATAGCCCTGAAGGTACTTATCATATCCCATGTCATCAAGAACGTAATCTATTGCGGGTTTGATTCCGTCGTCAGCCATATCGACAATCGCGCACATATGGGACGCAAAAGCCTTCATGTTATCGCCCAACGTACCTTTGACCGGCCATGCTCCGCCCGCAACGAGGCTCCATATTTTGACGGGGTCATCAAGTACATCTTCGGGCTGTGAACTCAACCATTCATACCAGCTTTCACGGCGTTTAGCACCCATTCCCTTAATGGCGAATCCGGCTGCCCTGTCGAACGCTGATTTGTCGAAAGGATTCATGGCCGTGCGTAAAATCGACAATACATCGCGGACTTCCATACGGTCATAAAACGAGAGTCCACGAATGATTCTGTAGGGTATATCTTCCTGAAGAAATTTATTCTCGTAAACCCGGCTCATTGCGTTCTGCCTGTAAAGTATGGCTATGTCGCTGTAGCTGTAATTGTAGACAGAAACGAGGCGTTCAATTTCCTGCTGAATGAAGTCGGCTTCCTGAAAATCATTTTGAGCCATGAGAGTATAAATCTTTTCGCCCTTGCCTTTTGCTGTGTGAAGATTCTTTTTGAGACGGGCTTTGTTGTTACGGATTAAGGCGTTTGAGGCCGCTAAAATGTTTCCTGTTGACCTGTAATTCTCATCAAGCACTATAGTTTTAGCACCGTCAAAATCATTCGTGAAGTTCAGAATCATTCCTATGTCAGCTCCGCGCCAGCCGTAAATTGACTGGTCCGGGTCTCCGACAACATTCACAATACAATCCGGCCCGGCAAGATACCTAATGAGAAGATACTGGGGCTTGTTGACATCCTGGTACTCATCGACAAGAAGCCAGCTTATTCGGGATTGTTCGCGCCGTCTTGCGTCAATGTCCTTCTTGAGAATCTCAAGCGGTAGAATCATCAAGTCGTCAAAATCCGCCGCGTTAAGCTCACGTAGCCGCCTGCGGTATTCTTTTGCGAGCCTGTAAACGTTTTCGTCCTCAAGGGTGCTTTCATGTGGAATCGGAGTCCACGACATATAATCGCGTGCAATA
>JAFSLR010000074.1 GCA_017448375.1 Synergistaceae bacterium
CTCCTGTTAATTTTGCTTTTTACGCTGTGAATTATACACTTGATACTTTATGATTATGGGTGAAAATCTGAGTTTTTGAAATTTGACTGAAGATTGATTTCTGAAAAGCTGAGAATTATATCGCTGACTGTAATACAAAAAGTGCAAAAATTAAGGGGGTTGCAAAAAAATTATAGGCTGATAAAATATTTTTCGCGCTGAAAGAAGAAACACAGTCGCCCGGGTGGCGGAATTGGTAGACGCGCTAGATTCAGGTTCTAGTGGGCGCAAGTTCGTGGAGGTTCGAGTCCTCTCTCGGGCATAGAAGAAAAGTTACGGGGTATAATCGTGTTCAACTTGACATGATTATGCCTTTTTGCTATCATGCGTCATTGCACTAAAAGTAAAGAATAAAAGCCAGACTATTCAGGGGAGGTATAAGATGCCTGAATTTGTGCCAATCAGCAAGACCCGGAAGAGATACACTTTCGGCCGCGCCAGTGATCTAATCGAAATGCCTGATATGATAGGGGTACAGAGAGATTCTTACCATTGGTTTTATCAGGACAATGTTTTGCCAGAAGAAAGGAAGACGCAAGGACTCCAGGAATTATTAGAGGAAGTATTCCCGATAGAAAGTTATGACGGGAATTTTGCGCTTGAGTTTCTAAGCTATTCAATCGACAAGCCTAAAATTACCGAAGAAGAAGCAAGGCAGAAAGATATGACGTGGGCTCGGCCTATAAAAGCTATAATCCGTCTCACGAATACCAAGAAGCAGGAAAGAAAAGAATCACGGGAAATATTCTTAGGCGATTTCCCCGTAATGACAGAAAGAGGAACATTCATCATTAACGGTACAGAACGTGTTGTCATAAATCAGCTTGCACGTTCCGCCGGAATTTATTTTACCCATAATGCTGACGGCTGCTCGGCAAAATTAATCCCCGACCGCGGCGCATGGCTCGATTTCGCGATGCCTGAGTCGGAGAAAGAATTAGTTACCGCAAATATCGACAACAGGAAGAAACTTCCCGTAACATTACTTCTCAAAGCACTCGGAGCGAGAAATAATGACCATATAATAGAGCTTCTCGGAATTAATACCGTCTTCAGGGAATATGACTCAGACCTTAAAGGCTGCATGGCCGCTGAAGATGTTTTTGATGACAGGGGAGTATTAATTGTAGGACGCGGAACTCTCTTAGATGAAGAGCATATAGCAAAATTATATGACCTCGATAACTCTGAAGGAGCCGGAATCACTATTTACGACATGGAGCCGGCTTTAGCCCGTACCCTTGCGCGCGAAACAACAGACAGCCCCGATGAGGCAATCAAGGACATATTCAAGCGTCTCAAGCCCAACGAACTCGGACGAATCGAGAATGCCCGCGATTATTTCAGGAGCCTCCTTCAAGACCCAAGACGTTACACTCTTGGCAGGGTAGGACGTTACAAGCTCAACAGGCGACTCAATATGGACATCTCAGAGGACGAAAGATTACTCAGCCTTGATGATATTGTGGCTATCGTTAAGGAAATGTTTGCAATGAAAGCTGAGGACAAAATCAGCGATGACATTGACCATTTAGGCAACAGAAGAGTCCGCTCAATCGGTGAATTATTACAGAATCAGGTTAGAATCGGCTTGCTCAGAATGGAAAGAATCGTAAGAGAAAGAATGACAACGATTCCGAATCTCGATGAAGTTACAGGCCGAGAACTGATTAACGTACGCCCTATAGCCGCATGTCTGAGGGAATTTTTCGGGTCAGGCCAGTTATCGCAGTTCATGGATCAAACTAATCCGCTTGCTGAAGTTACCCACCGAAGGAGACTCTCAGCACTCGGTCCGGGAGGATTGAGCCGCGAACGCGCAGGATTTGAGGCCAGAGACGTACATTACACCCACTACGGGAGAGTCTGCCCCATAGAAACACCCGAAGGCCCGAACATCGGACTCGTTTCATCACTCACTACGTATGCAAGTCTCAACTCTCACGGATTCTTGGTTACCCCGCGAAGAGTCGTTAAGGACGGAAAATTAACCAGCCAGATTAAATTACTATCAGCTGATGACGAGGACAAAGCATATGTCGCAATGGCAAACACTGAGCTTGAAGATGACGGAATAACTTTGTCCGGCGAGTCATGCCCAACAAGGCACGCGGACGAAATTGTTACAATGCCCGTTAATATGGTCGACTATATGGACGTTTCACCCCGTCAGATCGTTTCACCGTCAACAGCCCTAATCCCGTTCCTTGAACACGACGACGCTAACCGCGCTCTCATGGGATCAAACATGCAGCGTCAGGCAGTACCACTCCTCGTACCCGAAGCACCCAGAGTCGGTACAGGGATTGAGAGCAGAATAGCCCGCGATTCAGGGTCGTGCATTACAGCTATTGATGACGGAAAAGTTACATACGTTGACGCAGATCGCATAAAGATACGCAACTCAAAAGGCCGTGAGCGTACCTATGAGATGATAAAGTTCCGCCGTTCTAACCAGTCAACACTAATACATCAGCGTCCTTTGGTGAAAAAAGGCGAGGAAGTTTTGAAGGGTGATATTATTGCTGACGGTCAGGCTATCGAAAACGGTGAACTCGCTCTCGGTCATAACGTACTTGTCGCTTTCGTCCCTTGGGAAGGCTATAACTTTGAGGACGCTATACTGCTGAGTGAAAACTTGGTGAAGGAAGACAAATTCTCATCTATACATATTGAAGAGTACGAAATCGAAGCCCGCGAAACGAAATTAGGCGCAGAAGAGATTACCCGCGATATTCCCAACGTCGGAGAAGATATGCTCAGGAATCTTGACGAAGGCGGAATTATCCGAATCGGTGCAGAAGTCGCAGCAGGTGATATTCTTGTCGGAAAGGTTACCCCAAAAGGTGAGTCAGACCAGTCCCCCGAAGAAAAGTTGTTGCGCGCTATTTTCGGCGAAAAGGCTCGCGAAGTCCGCGATAATTCCCTCAAGCTGCCGAACGGTTCATGGGGTAAAGTCGTAGCCATTAAGCAAATGGACAGGCGTAACAGCCCCGAAGCATTAGGATCAGGCGTAATACGTTCGGTGAAAGTCTATGTAGCTCAGAGGCGCAAAATTACTGTCGGCGACAAAATGGCCGGCCGTCATGGCAACAAGGGAGTCGTAAGCCGCGTACTTCCCGTTGAGGATATGCCCTACTTGCCGGACGGGACTCCCGTTGATGTCGTGTTGAATCCTCTCGGAGTCCCCAGCCGCATGAATCTCGGACAGGTTCTCGAAACGATTATGGGATTCGTTGCGCTCAATAACGGGTGGCACGTCTCAACACCTGTCTTTGAAGGGGCTAACGAGAACGAAATTTTTGCCGAAATGAAGAAGATCGCCGCAAGGAAATATCCCGATTTAACAGAAGACGGAATGATTACGATTCGCGACGGCAGAACAGGCAGACCGATGGACAAAAAAGTTACAATAGGCTGTATGTACATGCTGAAACTGAATCACCTTGTTGACGATAAGATTCACGCGCGTTCAACAGGGCCTTACAGCTTGATCACTCAGCAGCCTTTGGGCGGAAAAGCTCAGTTCGGCGGACAGAGATTCGGAGAGATGGAAGTCTGGGCGTTAGAGGGCTACGGAGCAGCTAACGTTCTTCAGGAAATTTTAACCGTCAAATCCGATGACATTCGCGGACGCGACAAAACCTATGAACGCATTGTGAAGGGTCAGAGCCTCGTTAAGCCGGGAGTCCCTGAGAGTTTCAGAGTCCTTGTCAAAGAACTTCAAGGATTGGGGCTTGACGTTGAAGTCGAATTTGATGACGGATCGCACGGTGATATACCTATGGAGGATGACGAAAGGCCGGTATTCGCGGGCAAGCCGCCGGAAGTTTTCTCAGCCCCCAAGAAGCCCAGAAAATCACGCGCAAAGCCTCAGCAGTCAGACGCTCCAGTCCCGGACATTCTCTCAGAACCCGTAGAGACTGAACCCGAAATCCCGTCAGATATTGCTGATGCACTTTTCGGGAGCGATGAAGAACCAACAGCCGAAGACCTCGAACATATGACAGAAGAAATGATGCTTGACGAAAGCACGCCGAAATCCGGCATATCGGGAATATTTGATGACCCTGAAAGCAACGGAGAGGGGGATATTTAGTTTGGCCAAGAGAAAAGAAATTACAGGAGTAAGAATAAAACTCGCCACGCCTGACAGGATTCACGCAATCTCAAAAGGTGAAGTCCTGAAGCCTGAGACGATAAATTACCGCACATTGAGACCCGAAACAGACGGGCTTTTCTGCGAGAGAATTTTCGGCCCGACTAGAAGCTACGAGTGCAAATGCGGAAAATATAAGCGTTCAGGCCCGAAGTTTAAGGGCGTTATCTGCGAACACTGCGGAGTCGAAGTTACTGACAATAGAGTCCGCCGAGAACGCATGGGACATATTGATTTGGCCGTCCCTGTCGTACACATCTGGTACTTGCGCGGAATACCCAGCAGGTTAAGCCTTCTTCTTGGGACGAGCGCGAAAGACCTTGAGAGAGTGATATACTTTGCGCCCCTCAAGAAAACCGAAAAGGGCTACAAGGTTACTTCAACAAGCAGACCCGACATTATCCGCGAAGGTGCCGTTATCCCTGAGACCGAAGTCAAAATACATAAGCATTACGATGAAAGTTTCAGCTGCGAGAAAGCATACATGCTCGATGATGTCCGCGTAGTTCCCGTAGGTGTAGGAGATTTGATTTCCGCCGAACAATTATCGAAATACAAGACCGAATACGGCGATGACAGTCTCAGGGCTGAACCCGCATTCCTCCTCACTGAAGACAGCGAAGAGTTAGGGCTCACAGCAGGCTCAATCGTCCCGGCCTCAAAAGCTCCCGAAACCGCCGAACGCGCCAAAAAAGGCAATAATGACGCATTCATCGTTACAGGAGCATTCAAGCCGCAGGTTGACGGGCAGGAAGTCGCAAAGGGAAAAATTTTATCCGAGACAGAATTACGGAAAGCACTTGAGCTTTACAAGGAAATATTCCCCGATGAATCAGAAAACACTGAGTACGAACAGTGCAGCCTCGTCGTTGATGACCCGTGCCATCTCGTGATTTTGCCGGGAAGTTCGCCGTTTGAACAGGGAGACGTTATCTTCGAGCACCAAATGAAACTCTGCAAGGCTTACGATGAGAGATTTGACGCGGGAATAGGTGCTGACGGTGTACTCGCACTGATTAACCGTCTCGATTTGGATTTCCTCGCGGACTCCCTCAGAGAGCAGATAGCCGAAACTACAGGCCAGAAGAAACGTAAGCTCATCAAACGCCTTCAGGTCGCAGAGGATTTCAGGAAGAGCGACTCTAAGCCACAGTCAATGATTTTAACCGTACTTCCCGTTATCCCGCCGGATTTAAGGCCGCTGGTGCAGCTTGACGGTGGAAGATTCGCCACAAGCGATTTGAACGACCTCTACCGCAGAGTCATCAACCGTAACAACAGGCTCAAAAAACTTCAGGCTCTCAACGCACCCGAAATTATTATCCGCAACGAAAAGCGAATGTTACAGGAATGCGTTGACGCTCTCATCGACAACGGCAGAGTCGGAAAAGCCGTATTAGGTGCCGGCAACAGACCCTTGAAGAGCCTCACCGATTTACTGCGCGGGAAAAAAGGACGCTTCCGCCAGAATCTTTTGGGGAAACGTGTCGACTATTCAGGGCGATCGGTTATCGTCATCGGGCCTCAGCTCAAAATATATCAGTGCGGACTACCCAAACAAATGGCATTGGAACTCTTCAAGCCGTTTGTAATCCGCAGACTCGTTGAGGGCGGACTCGCTCCCAATGTCAAAAACGCTAAACGAAGAATCGAAAAGGGCGGCAGCGAGATCTGGGAGATTCTCGAAAACATCATCAAAGATCACCCCGTAATGCTCAACCGCGCACCAACTCTTCACCGTCTCGGCATTCAGGCGTTTGAACCCGTCCTTATGGAGGGAAAAGCTATTCGCCTTCACCCTATGGTATGTACGGCATTCAACGCTGACTTTGACGGAGACCAAATGGCCGTT
Organism: Synergistaceae bacterium; assembly: GCA_017448375.1. Taxonomy (GTDB): domain Bacteria; phylum Synergistota; class Synergistia; order Synergistales; family Aminobacteriaceae; genus JAFUXM01. The sequence continues at coordinate 6,051 of JAFSLR010000074.1, forward strand.
CACGTTCCACTGAGCATTGAGTCTCAGGCTGAGGCAAGACTCCTCATGCTTTCGGCAAATAACCTCCTTTCACCCGCAAGCGGAAGACCCGTTGTTACCCCAACACAGGATATTGTTTTGGGCGTTTACTACCTCACCGACATGCGCGAAGGCTTAAAAGGAGACGGAATGCACTTCATGAACATGGACGATGTATTGTCGGCAATCTCTCACGGTACTGTCCACGTCAACGCAAGAATCTGGCTCAAAGAAAATCCAGATTTATGGGGTCATCCTTCAGGGCGCAGGAAATATTCTGACGGTCAGAACGCCGTTATCGTCAACAGTTTCGATGATGTAAAGGGAGAGCATCACTCTGTATTCTTTGAGACGAGTCCGGGCCGCGTACTTTTTAACACAAAAATCGCTGAGGCTTTGAGATTCGTTAACGTACAGTTAGGCAAAAAGAAAATAGGAAGCCTCCTCGATGACGCTTACGACAAAGTTGACCGCCCCGGAGTCGTTGCAATGCTTGACGAAATAAAATCGCTCGGCTATCACTGGGCCGCAAGAAGCGGAATCAGTTTCGGAGTTCAGGCAGTAAGAATCCCTGACGAGAAAGCCGAAATTACCCGGCAGACTGAAGCACAAGACGCTGTCGCAAAAGGAAATTATGAGATGGGATTGCTGACCTATGACGAATACCTTGACCAGAAAGGAAAATTATGGGGGCAGGCAACAAAAGATGTCGCCGACAGCATAGAGACTCACATGAGCCGGGACAATCCCGTAAGAATGATGGTCGACTCAGGTGCGCGAGGTTCAAAAGGCCAGTTAGGACAGATGGCAGGCATTCGCGGACTCATGGCCGAC
>JAFSLR010000075.1 GCA_017448375.1 Synergistaceae bacterium
GATGAAAATCTGCGTGGCTGGCATAAAGGCTTATTCGGAAAGACAGTACAGCATTCAGTGTTAGGGCTGGTGAAAGCTAAGCTAGTGAAACATGAGCGAGTAACAGTACTATCATCAAGAGAGCCAACAACGAAATATTGTCCAGTATGTGGAGGATTGAAGAAAGACATAACACTAGCTGACCGTGTATATGAATGCCCATGCGGATATAAAGAAGACCGAGACATCCATGCGGCACGAAATATGATATTGCTATCGAAACACAATACCTTTTGGACGCAGGGAATTAACGCCTTTGGAGAGAACGTAAGACTTTGGCAAAACATCGCGAAGCAGTCTCGTTGAATTACTACGTTCGCTCTGCGACAGGAAGCCCCCATAACCGTAAGGAGGGGTAGTTCACGTGGTAGCTACTGGTAAGAATGTACGGGACTGCTGGCTAAGCAACCCTAGATGTATTTTTCAATAATGCTGTCAATGTCTGCTGAGTTTCTCGATATGTCGCAAGCCCATTTCCCGAACCTGTTTGTACCGTTCACAGCCTCAACCCAATCTTTTAACGCACGTAGTTTTTCTCTGTCCTGTTCAGTTAAAATGCCTTTGGTTTCAACTATGAGCGTAGTGCCATTTTCTAGCCTGACAAAAAAATCTGGAATGTATCTCTTAACACTACCATCGTAAACGTAATTCACATAGAAGCCTAAATGCTCATTCTTGGCATATGATTTCACGTGTTCATTATGTTCAAGCGCGTAAACTGTGGCTGCTTCCAATGCGCTGTCATAAACACAATGGCTTATGTGTGATTTTACCGTTTTGTCGCACGGCCTTGTAGTCCACCACGAAAGCATATCTCCCGTAGAATGCACTCGCTTGTTCATTACAGGAATAATCTTCTCCGTAGTCTCTGACTTTATCCAGCTCCATATATGAGTTATGATTCTCTCCATGTTGAGCGCAAGTATTATTTTCCGCCTTTTGTCATTTTCTCTGAAAGTATCAGGAACAATTCTAATCCGTCCGCACGAGATAAAATCCTCTGTGAGTTTCACAACCTGCCCAAGAAGACTCAACTTTGTTCCGTGCTTTTGCCAGTTAGTATTCAACAAGTCATAAACTCGCCCAGCTACTTCAAAAATCATTCTCTGCATTCTCACAGCACTATACAATTTTTCGAGGTCTATATCACTGCACAAAGATATATTAGTCTGCCCGTCTATCACTGGCGCAATTTCAGCATTCAGACTCGTTTTCTCTGCATCAAGCTCAATCTCAGGAACAGAAGACACTTCAAGGCTCAATGTCTGTCTCATGACGTATTCAAGCCTCAAAACTTCAGGCCACGTGATTTTATACTCTTCACGCTCAGGGAGTACCTTTATCTGCGTAGCGGGTTTTGACGGAACAGGCTTCCCTCCCGCATCCTCATGAGGCAGAAACGCAAAAGGAATGCCAAATACATTCACATATTCCGGCGAAAACATGCCATCTTCATTGACATCATATACTGTCCTACGCAAACCCCTTCCGACAACCTGCTCACAGAGTAATTGACTCGTAAATGCGCGAAGTCCCATAATGTGAGTTACGGTTCTAGCGTCCCAACCCTCAGACAGCATTCCAACCGAGATAACATTACGCACCTGTTCGCCGGGCATTCCCTCCTTGCCGACCGAGTCAACAGCCTCGCGCAGTTCTGAAGCCTCTCCAGAGTTCAGAGTTTCAAGTTTCTTGCTGTCTATTCGTAGAACATTCTGATTCAATTCGAGAATTTTTATCGCTCCATTAAGGAATGTGTATTCTATCCTCGCTGCTGTCTCTGTGCGATTGGCTACGCTTATCATCACGGGAGGCGTTAATATACCAGCCTCTTGCCATTCATCAAACGTTTTCTTCCAGTCAAGTCCGAGAAACATATACGCATTCATGACTATATCAGGCAACGGGACATTCTCACTCGCAGGGCTATTCAGACTCTCCTTCACTTCAGGCTCTGCGTAAATATGGCTGAACCTTGATTTGTACGTCTCAGAATTAGGCGCGGTATCATCACGCACAACTATACGCGGAGTTTTCACGAGGCCGGACTCGATACCATCGCTCAGACCGAAATCGCTCACTATCCACGAAAATAGCCCGGCTTCATCTTCGCGTCCACTGTTCTGAATCACAAAAGGAGTCGCTGAGAAATCATAGCAACATATAATCCTTCTTGCCCTGTGAATCCTGTCAAGACTCTGAATCCATACGGTAGCTTCTCTCTTCTCCTCGCTCGTCTTCCCTCGCCTGTTTTCTGGCGTTAATCTGTACGCGTGGTGTGCTTCGTCATTTATCACAAGAATATTCTTCAGACCTCCGACAATACCACCTGCATAAGCGTTATCACTCTTGCGCCCGCGCTTATCAACGCTCCTTGTGTCTTCCTTCTCTGGTTCGAGGGACTGCCAGTTGCGTATGATTATATTTGCCTGATTCAGATGCTCATTCATTCCGGGTGGCATAATCTGAAAACGTGAGTAGTAATTCTCCACTTCAGTGTCAGGTCTCAGCACTTGCAGGCGTTTCTTCACAGTAAGATTAGGCGCGACTATCAAAATATTTCTCGTGAATCTCTTATCCCTTGGATAATTCACGCTGTTGCTGACCTGCCACGCTATTAACATTGCCATTACAATTGTTTTCCCTCCGCCTGTACACAGCTTAGTGCATAATCGCTGAAACTCGCTACCGTCATCAGGAATCAATATACCCATCCTGTAATCCGCGCGCGCCTCTGAAAGAAATATCAGCGTCTCAATAGCATCAATCTGGCAGAAGAAGAACGGCAAGTCAGCCCTCACTGAAGCATCATGCCAATACGACAGTAAATCGCGGGTCGTGTTCGTTATGCCGGGATAACCTTCATCACGCCACATTCTGACGCGCTCACGGATTCTATTTACCAGCTCAATCTCAATAAAACGACCTTCTTCATCGTATTTCTTTGCCCTGGACTTGGCTACAAAGTAACCCGCTTTCCTCCTGCCCTCCACAATTCTGAACTCTTTAGACGCACTGTCATAAAACCAATGTAATGTAGGCTCCATATACGGTGAATTAAGTATCAGCCTGTCTATTTTTGCCGTCATAGTCTCCTCCGTCATTCAACGACAAGAACACGCATACTTTCTATGCCTCTGTCATCAATTATCTTCACGGCTATCTTTGTCCCGCTCTCTGCTTCAAACTCTATCGACTCATTCCCCCGATAATGCTCAATCAATTCAGCGTCAATAAATGCCTGAAGCGTTACAGCAAGTTTTGCCCAGCCACCCTTTTCCCCATCCATAGGAAAGAATATCTGCGACGGTATCATGTACATATCGTTGTAGTTCGTATCAAGAAGCCACATAGCAATGTTATTAGCCTCACCAGATTCTATTTCGTTCGTCTTAACGTTGAAATAGTCAAAGCCTCTCACTAATACCCTGTACCTTTTCTCGCCTGTCCTCCTAAGTTCAACATCTGGCTGACCCACAAGCCAAAATGACTGGCTGCTGCGTTCCTTTTTCCGCAAATCCTCCGTAAGCAAATCGGGATTCATCTGCACTGTAAGCATCTGTATTGTCTGTGTCGTGTTGTAGCTGTTAATCATCTCTGACGCTACTGGGTCAAACTGGAACGCCGAAAATATCAGAAAATCGGGCGCAAGTTTTGATGCCTCTATGTAGGCGTTGTATACCCTACGCGAATCCATTAGCGTTGACTCGTTGGCGAAACAAACTAATGCTTTTCGCGGAGTTTCTTCATTTGTACATGCCTCTGCGTTAAGGTAGCGCGAGCCCGTTTTCATCTCAACACTAGAGAACATAATTTTTTCTCCATGCCTACCGATTATCCCTGACGCTAAAAGCTGTTCCCTCCAGTCGGATTGCTTGGCTGATTCGTTCGTTTCGTCCTTGTAATTCGCGGCCTCATCGGGTGAAAGCACAACAGGCGCGGGAAGTGCCTCAATGTTGAACGGGCCGGATATGCGAGTCTTTGAGCTGTCTTTTTCGGGACGGTCGTAAAGTATTTCTGTGTCGGGCGGCTCATTGTTGGCGATTGATTTCAGCGTTATGTGAGGAACTGACTCATACACGAAGCCGGATGAGATACCTTTGTCAGGGTTGGCTAGGCGGTAATAGTCGTATGTAGCTGTGAGGAGTCTTTGGCGAGCTATGGCTATTGCTACGCGGGATGTGTCGCAGGTTATCCAGCGTCTGCCCCATTTCTCGGCGGCGTAAGCTGTCGTGCCTGAACCGCAGGTGATGTCAAGTACCAAGTCGCCGGGATCTGTCGTCATTAGAATGCAACGGGATATTACTTTATCGGATGTCTGCACTACGTAGCGTTTATCTGTTGCACCACCGGTATCATCCCATAAACTTGTCAGGGCTTGCACGGGATAATCATCATGGAATAATATATAACGTGGACTTTTATCAAATAGCATAACACGCCCGGCTTCTATAATTTTCTTCATGCCTTCGCGCGTTGTCTTCCAGCTACTTTTACCGCATGTATAAGTTACACCATTAAACTCAAAATCATATACGCAAGATTCTGTTCTACCTGCCGATGATAATGAGACTGACCGAAACGGTCTCGCGCCTTTAGGATAATTCTTCAAGGAGCGTTTTTCTTCTTGTGTCATTGGTCTTCTTGTGCCGTCTTTAAGCTCAAGCCACGTATAAAGCGTTCCCTCCCCTGTTGGCTTATATGTAAATAGCTTGTGATACTTCACCTGCTTCTTGTCCTTTGCGTACCACACAAGAAAATCGTGCATTCTCTCAAGCAAAGCACCTCCAAGCGGCATTAGTTTTTTGCGGAACGTTATCATCGCTACGAAATTCTCCGGGCCGAAAATCTCATCGCAAAGACATCTCACAAAATGCACATTCTCATCACTTATCTGAACGAATACGCTCCCAGAATCACTCAGCAATTCCCTCACAAGAAGCAGCCTGTCCCGCAAATACGTCAGGTACGAATGAATCCCAAGCTCCCACGTGTCTCGGAAGGCACGTATCATTTCAGGCTCGCATGTCAAATCCTCGTCCACTTTATCCTTAACATCGCGCTTGTTGACGAACGGCTGAAAATTGCTACCGAACTTTATACCGTAAGGAGGGTCAATATACACCATTTGAACGCTACCCCTCATGCTCTCTTTCTGAAGCAATGAGTTCATTATTATTAGGGAGTCGCCCGCTATCATTCGGTTTCTCCAGTTTTCGGAATGGTTATATGCGTCTATTGCTATTTGACGCTCGTAGAACATTTGCTCCGGGGATGTCTCTGGGAAAAATGATAGTTGCTGTTCCTGCTGAGGTTTCTTCATTGCCGTGAAGATTACTTTGTGTGGCGTGATGCGCTCGTGTTCGTGAATGGACATTATCGGGACGGTTAAAGACTCGGCTTCAGACTTTCCTGCCCAATCGAGTTTAGGTGCTTCGTGTGGGTCAAATGAATATGTCTGGGATTTCTGCGGTGAATCATCGATATAACCCAGTGCGGCTTTGGGAATACTTGCCATGCTCTGGTCATGAATGTAAGAGTCGATTTCGCTCATGTGAATGCTCCTTAGTGGGATGGTATCGGTAATTATACAGGCGGACGAGTTTTAGGCCACCAGCCAGAACCAAGAATATACACTCCAACGGGCAAAAATCCATCCACTACCCATTTGACTAGCGGTCTCTCCTCTACTGGTACTTCACCTCCGATTGATTTCTGAACTTCTTTTTACTTCTTTTACTCCAATTGAAAAATTATTCTACTCTTCTCGTTGTTGGTCAGATTGACTATACAATTTAAGGCAGTTTTCATCTCGTTTAGTTAAACTCTA
>JAFSLR010000076.1 GCA_017448375.1 Synergistaceae bacterium
GCTCGGGCTCTGGTTCGGGCTCAGGCTCAGGCTCTGGTTCGGGCTCAGGCTCAGGCTCTGGTTCGGGCTCTGGCGTTGGCTCTGGCGTTGGCTCTGTAATCTCAATGTCAGCTGAAGGAGTTACGGCGGGAATGTCTTCCTGAGGTTCAGCGGACGTAATTTTTGGAGCTTCTTGGCCGGGCATGGGAGCTTCATAGCCGAGCATTTTGAGAATGTCTGCATTTTCTGTGGGTGTGGACGGATTATCTGAAGCATACGAGGCAGACAGCATTAACATTAACAGAAGCATAACGGAGACGATGAAACGTTTTGACATATATAAATAACCTCCTGTAACAAAAATATTTGAGGATTTAGCGGCTTCATTTTTCAAGAAACAGCCTCTGAAACAACACTAACCCTTCCGCTTGGGCAAAAATGGAAATTTCTTGTATAAATTTTGTAACTAATGGGTATTTATGTAATTTTGATTGAGATTATATCATAAGGCGAGCTATCCACGATTGTTAGGATTGGGAAATTCCTAAATTCAATGATGCAACATTTCTGTTTTCACTTACTCGTGTATTTGTACAATCAATAAAAAAATCCCTTCCCCGTTTCCAGAGAAGGGACAAAACGCTTCCAGCTTAGAACATGCTCGCAATCATAATCACTGCACAGCCCGTTATCCACATTACTACGGTCGGCATTGACCATGTTTTTATCTGCTCTTTTGTGTCAGTTATTCCCAGCATCCTGTTCACTACCCAGAAGAAACTGTCATTGAAGTGCCCTATCGCCATAGCTCCCATACATGTTGACATAGTAGCAAGCACGGGATTAACCCCCAATGAGCCGAGAATAGGCGCAGAGATTGACGCTGATGTTATCATAGCTACCGTACTGCTTCCCTGAATGCAGCGTACAGCCGTTGCAACAAGGAACGGTACGAGTATTGCGGGAATAGGCAGACCGGCTATGAGCTTTCCGAGATAATCGCCGATTCCCGCTGTCCTGATTACGTAGCCTAATGCACCGCCAGCACCCGTTATGAGCAGAATTATTCCTGCGCTTTCGACTCCTTCTTCCATTCTCTTTATGGCTTCATCGCGTGTCGCTTTGGCCGCAAGAGTGTATATTGAGACTACGAGTCCTATTGCCACAGCGATAACAGGATTCCCCAAGAACACCGCCGCTTCACCCAAAGCACCTTTGACTCCCAGCGCACTGCATAAAGTGTTAAGGAAGATGAGTATTACGGGAAGTACTATAGGCATGAATGAAACGAAAGCCGAAGGAAGCTCGTTAAGATTCGGGAACATCTCTTCAATGTTTCCAGCTGCTGAAATACGTTTTGCGTCATATTCTCCGCGCTCCCAGTTGAGTCCGTCATCGGCCGGAAGCTGGTAGATATGTTTACCGAGCCAACGCGCGTAAATCACTCCTGCTATTGTTACGGGAACGGACATAGCGAGTCCCCAGAGGATTACCGAGCCTAAATCAGCCCCGAAAATCGCAGCCACTCCCAAAGGCCCGGGCGTAGGCGGGACAAGGTGGTGAGTTACGAAGAGACCTCCGGCAAGCGCACACCCTAAGCCGATTACGGACTGTTTCGTTTTCCGTGAGATTGACTTAACGAGGGGAGTCAGAATTACGAAACCTGAGTCCGCGAATATCGGTATCGACACTATGAAGCCTGTTAAAGCAAGTGCTATATCTTCTTTACCTTTTCCCATAGTCTTAATGAAGGTATAGGCCATTCGCTCGGCTGCCCCTGAGACTTCGAGAATCCTTCCCATCATTACCCCGAAACCTATAATGATTCCTATACTGCTTAGGGTGCTTCCGAAACCGCTTGTGATTGCAGTCGCTACTTCACGAGGCATCATTCCGCCTACGAGCCCTGTAACCGCTGATGCTATGATTAACGCGAGGAAGGTATGCACCTTTGTTTTCAATATCAAGTAAATCAACAGGACTATACCGACTACCAACCCTAACAGCATTTGAGTCTGATCCATGAATTTTCACGCTCCTTAATTTTGAGAATTGTTGTTACGGTTTTTCGAGAAAAGATGAAAGGCAGAATATATATCTGTATACCCTGCCTTTTTGCGGTTGGCTATTCTTTTACTTCAGGCGTGCCTTCAGGCGGTCTTCAGCCTTTGTTACTTCGGTGTTGAGTGCTTTTTCGCGGAGAGCGTCAAGATGTTCGAGGTTGTATTTCGTCTGTTCTGCCTGCCACTCTTTGTCGAACTCGCCCGAACGGATTGACTCGTATGCTTCCTTGAGGAAATTCCTTATCATGCTGTTATCGCCCTCGCCGAAACGCTTTAACTGTGCGTACTGTGCTGTGTGTGAATGAAGGCATAACTGTCTGAACAATCCGCGCTCTGCAGCCTGCTCCCAAAGGAACATCATTTCTTTTGAGAAGTACGCTTCCATGAGTACGGCCTCTTCGGGGTGTCCCATTTCGGTTTCGAGCTTGAACGCCTCAGCAAATACTTTGTAGACCAGAGGAAGGACTCCGAGTTCGGTCATGAGGTCGAGATATGTTTCATCGTTAATGTTGCCTTCAATTACGCCCTTCTTTGTTGCGCCGATTGCTTTGCAAAGGGCCTTTGCGTATTCGAGAGCCTTACCGCTTGCGTCCTGTGCTACTGCTACGAATGCGGGATAGCCCTCGCCGCTTACGAACATTTCGCGGACACCCTGACCCAGCATTCTGGGAGCGGCCATGACGACATCAGAATCGGGCGGAAGCTCAACGTTATGGAATGTGAGGTTGTAGCCTGACGCGAAATTGAGAAGTACGCCCTTCTTGAAGTACGGTTTCATTTCTTTGGCGTAAATTCCGGGGCATGACTCGTCGGGAAGAAGTACGAAGATTATATCTGCGCGCTTTGTTGCTTCTGTTACCGAGAGAACCTCAAAGCCGTCTTTCTTTGCCTGCTCGTAGGATTCGTCCTGACGGTTTCCGACGATAACGTTTTTGCAGCCTGAGTCCCTCATGTTGAGAGCCTGTGAGCGTCCTTGATTGCCGTATCCCAATACTGCTATACACTTGTCCTTCACGAGTGAGAGATCTGCGTCTTCATCGTAATAGATTTTTGCGTAATAGATTTTTGCCATTATTACACAACTGCTACGTAAAAAGTATAATTTTATGCTGTGTACACTTTTTCGATTTTTCCTCATTCTTTCCGCATTTCTGCGACATTTCCTGCCCTCGTTCGGCGCACCTAATAGAGTTGGTTCGGCAGTCCAGAGGCTTTAACTTCCCCCCTAGCCGGAGGTAGCCCGATTTCTCAGGTTTGGTGTTACCTGTCCAGCACTCTGACATTACGTAGCAGATTA
>JAFSLR010000077.1 GCA_017448375.1 Synergistaceae bacterium
ATCCCATTATCTAAAATTAAGAAAGGAGTTTTACGAATGAACTTCAAGAAATTTATTGCTGTCGGATTAATGTCATTCTTCGCGCTTTTCTGTACTGGTGAAGTTTTTGCCGAAATTATCCGTATTCCACCAACTCAATTCCGTGATGTTCCTAATCTCAGTGAACGCGACAGAAGGGAAATTGAGCGCAGGAATCATGAACGAAGAGACCAAATGCGTTGGGAGAATGAACGCCGCGAAAATATACGCCGTGAGCAGGAACGAAGAGAACATGAACGCCGCGAATATGAGCGCAGGGAGAATGAACGCCGTGAACGTGAACGCCTCGAATACGAACGCCGTGAACACGAACGCCGCGAACGTGAACGCAGAGACCAGAGAGAACGCGATCGCCGTGAACTTCACGAACTCGAACGTGAACGCCATGAATACGAACGCAGGCAGTATGAAAGAGACCGTTACGAAAACGAACGCCTCGAATATGAGCGGAGGGAAAAAAAACGCCGCAATGAGGAAGCCCTGAATGAATTTTTCCGCGAACTCTTCAGATAAGCAGAAAAGGAGATTTAATCATGAAATATATCGTTAAACTTTGTGCAGTGTTCTGCATTGTAATTCTTTCAGCGAGCGTTTCATTTGCTGAAATATTATCGGTGAAAGACATCAAGTCAGCAAAAGTCGGAGTATTATCCGGCTCAGTCTCGGAATATCTTGCGACAGGAATTGTCAGCGGGGACTCCGGCAAAATCATTTCTTACGGCACAATCGGAGAAATAATTTCCGCACTCAGAAGCAAGGATATTGACGCGGCAGTGATGGACGAATCTCCGGCGCGTTACTTTGCGATAGGGAGCAATGAGTTCAAGATACTTCCTGAGCCTGTAGAGAGCGAGTACTACGCAATAGCCTTCAAGAAGGGAAGTCCTTTGCGTGATGAGGTTGACAAGGCACTTGACGCGATTATAGCGGATAAGACTCTTGCGGGAATCATGGCGAAATATCTTGATGATGAACCCGACCCCGCTAACATCGACATGAATGTAGGTGCTGAAGGCGGAAAATTATGGGTAGGGTGTGCGGCATCATTCCCTCCGTATGAAGAGAGGACTACGGACGGCTTTGTGGGAATTGATGTTGAGATGTGCGCGGCGATAGCGAAGAGGCTCGGAAAAGAACTTGTTGTTGTGGATTACAGGTTTGACGCACTTCCAGAGGCGTTAGAGTCAGGAAAGATTGATATGATATGCTCTGCTCTGGCGATAACTGAGGAGAGATTGAAGACTATGGATTTCTCGAAGCCTTATGACGCGAATCAGGAAGTCGTTTTAGTTCTTTCTGACGGGAAATAGAATCCAACTCAGACGAAAAGAATCTCTAATAAAATAAATCCCCCCTGTAATCACGCAGAGGGGTTTTTCTTTGACAGCTCAGAAATTTACCGCTGACTTCCCGCAAGCTGTCCGCAAGCCGCCATAATATCAGTGCCACGTTCTTTCCTCAGCTCAAACTCTATCTTCATCTCAGAGAGTACAGCGCAGAAAGCCTTAATCCTTCCTTGAGATGAGCGTTTGAAATCGGGCTTTGAGGGAATCGGGTTGAACGGAATAATGTTGATGTAGGGTTCGAGGCCGTCAAGCAAAGCGGCTGTCTCATAGGCGCATTCGGGGGAATCATTCACCTTGTCGATTAACGCATATTCGATTGTGATACGTTCCCCCGTTCTTTCACGGTAGCGTTTCAGTGAGGCAATCAATTTCTGCAAAGGGTACTGTCTGTTGACGGGCATTAACTTTGAGCGCAACTCGTCATTCGGCGCATGTAACGAAAGCGATAACCTTATAGGAATCTCAAAGTCAGCAAGGTCTTCAATTCCCGGTGCGATTCCTGATGTTGATATTGTGATGTGCCTCGCTCCTAAGTTCCTCATATTTTTTGCGTTGAGCGAACGTATTGCGGAAAATACATTGTCTTCGTTCAGCAGAGGTTCTCCCATTCCCATAAAGACAACGTTATTTATATCTGCTCCGTTGATTTTCTCCATCATCAGAAATTGTCCGAGTATTTCCCCCCGCGTTAAGTTCCTTGTGAAACCGTTTGCACCAGTCTCACAAAACGCACACTTTAACGGGCAGCCCGCTTGTGATGATATACACGCTGTCTTATGGCCTCCGTGATTCAGGAGTACCGACTCGATTTTCGCGCCGTCATTGAGATTCCAGAGATATTTTTTTGTGCCGTCCTTTGAGACCTGCTGACGGATCATTACGGGGAGACTCATTATTACATTATCATTCAGTTTTTCGCGTAATGCTTTGCTTAGGTTTGTCATTGCGTGAAAGCTGAACTCTTTTTTTGAATATATCCATTCGCAGACCTGAGAAGCCCGGAATTTTTGTTCGCCCCATTCGGCAAAAAGAATCTGCCAGTCATTAAGCGTCATTTCAAGCGCGTAATAAAGATTGTCCATTGCAAAAAATCCTCCTTTAGATTAATTCCTGAAACATTTTACCGTAAAAGCTGGAATTTACGCCCTCAAATCTATAGCCCTCTGTTATAATCCTAAATATTCACGAAAAACGGAGGCAATTTTAATCTTGGGAAAAGTAGCAAAAAATCTCGGACTCTATCTCGTGTTAGTTTTAGTCGTAGTTACTATGGTCAACACCTTCTTAACACCTGAAGAAGTCCAGAAGCAATATGACGAAATAAGTTACAGCCAGTTCCTTAAAGATTTGGACGCAGGAAATATCCGCATACTTCAAATCAGAAACAACACCATTCCCGGCGAGTCAAGCTCGGCAACTCTTCAGGGCGAACTCCATAACGGCCAGCGTTTTCTGACATACGGTATTGATGTCTCAGGGATCGCGGACAAAGCATCAGCAAAGGGCGTTACAGTTACGTTTGAGGCACCCCAGAAAAATACGTGGCTGATGTCGTTAATGACTTCCCTTTTTCCGACACTCCTGTTAATCGGCGTATGGATATATTTCCTCAACAACATGCAGGGCGGAGGCGGGCGAATTATGTCTTTCGGGCGAAGCAAGGCAAAATTATTCCTCGACAACAAGCCGAAAGTTACTTTTGCTGACGTTGCGGGCTGTGATGAGTCGAAGGAAGAAATGCAAGAAGTAATACATTACCTGAAAGACCCGGAGAAATTCAAGAAGTTAGGCGCAAGAGTCCCAAAAGGCGTTCTGCTTGTGGGCCCTCCAGGTACAGGTAAGACTCTCTTGGCGCGTGCTGCTGCGGGCGAAGCTGATGTACCGTTCTTCAGCTCTAGCGGTTCTGACTTTGTTGAAATGTTCGTTGGAGTCGGGGCGGCAAGAGTCAGGGACATGTTCGAGCAGGCGAAAAAGTATCAGCCCTGTATCATCTTCATTGACGAAATGGACGCGGTCGGCAGGCACAGGGGCGCAGGACTCGGAGGAGGACACGATGAAAGGGAGCAGACATTGAATCAGCTTCTTGTTGAGCTTGACGGGTTCGACGACACAAGCACAACGATTCTCATCGCGGCAACAAACAGACCCGACATTTTAGACCCTGCATTGCTGAGGCCGGGACGTTTCGACCGACATATTACGGTTGACCGACCTGACGTTAAGGGACGCGAGGAAATTCTCAAAGTTCACATGAAGGACAAAATTTTTGCCGATGATGTTGACACGGGGATTTTAGCGCGAAGGACTCCGGGACTCGTTGGTGCTGACATTGAGAATCTCCTGAACGAGGGCGCACTTCTTGCAGCCAGAAGAGGCCATGAGAAAATCACAATGGAAGACCTCGAAGAAGGAATCGAACGAGTCATGGCCGGGCCCGAACGCAAAAGCCGAATCCTTAACGACCGCGAACGCAGGATTATCGCCTATCATGAAACGGGACATGCAATAGTCGCAAAAGTTCTCCCGGGATCAGACCCCGTTCACAAAATCTCAATCATTCCCAGAGGACACGCGGCTTTAGGCTACACGTTACAGCTTCCTGAAGAAGACAGATTCCTCATCTCAAAATCCGAACTCATGAACCGTATCTCAGTTTTGCTCAGCGGAAGAGTCAGCGAGGAATTAGTATTCAACGACGTAACCAGCGGTGCTGCAAATGACCTTGAGAGAGCAACGCAGACAGCCCGTCAAATGGTTACGGAATTGGGAATGAGCGACTCACTAGGACTCGTTAAACTCGGCAACAAACGCGAGGAAATTTTCTTAGGCCGCGACATCTCAGAGGACAGGAATTACAGCGAACAGGTAGCGTTCCAGATTGACCAGGAAGTGAAAGCGATTATTGACACCTGCTACGAGAACGCAAAAGAGATTCTTGCGGCAAGACGCTCATTAATGGACAAAATAGCCGGAGTCCTTCTCGAACGTGAAGTTATTGACGCGGAAGAATTTGACAGGCTCATGAAGGAAGGTGCCTCAGACAGCGTAAACATTCAGAAGGAAAATATAACCGCTGAGAATGACGTTACGCCGGACGACTCAGCCTCAAAGCCTCATGATGATACGGGAAATCCTGAAAGCACACCCGATATTCCCGAAATCCCCGACATAAGGGTGGACTCAATCCCCAAAACTGGACGGGATTTTCTCGCATAACTTGACGGCTTGAAGGTAATCGGCAATAATTAGCGTGTTCGCTTTTGGGATGTCGTCCAAGGGCAGGACGCGGGACTTTGGATCCTGTAATGATGGTTCGAATCCATCCATCCCAGCCACACGACTATTAAGAGAGGTGTTGCATGTCATGAATAATCTCTGCGTTCTCATCATGGCCGCCGGAAAAGGTACGCGAATGAAGAGCGCATTGCCGAAAGTTTTGCAGCCAGTTCTTGACCGTCCTATTATTGACTATGTTATAAGGAATGTATTATCAGCCGGAATCAGTCAGGAAGATTTAGCGGTTCTTGTCGGTTCAGGCGGTGAAATTGTCGAATCTCACATCAAAGAATTTTTCCCGAACGTTAAAATTTTATGGCAGCATGAACAGTTAGGTACAGGCCATGCGGTTAAATCAGCCCGCGAATTTTGGTCGAATTATGAGAATCTCATTGTCCTTAACGGAGATTTGCCACTCATGAAACCTGACAGTATGAAGCGTTTAATCTCATCAACAGAAAATGACTGCACCGTGATAACGTTTGAGGCAGAAAACCCAGCAGCTTACGGGCGAATAGTGAGGGAAAAAAATTCGGTCTCAATCGTAGAATACAAAGACGCTTCGCCCGAACAACGCGAAATTCACGAGGTAAACGCAGGCTGTTACGCTTTCAAGGTAAAATCACTCTCCAGAATCATAGACTCAATCACAAACAACAACGCCCAGAAAGAATATTACATCACAGACGCATTAGCCCTGATGAACGAATCAGGAATGACGACAGGAGCATTCATCATGCCGGAGTCCGAAATGCAGGGCGTGAACACTCATTCGGAATTGGCGCGGGTATCACGTGAAATGAGGAATGAGATTCTTCTTCGCTGGATGAATGACGGAGTCCGAATCGCTGATCCTGATACGGTGTATATTTCTTCTGACGCTGAATTGTCGCGGGGAGTCGTGATTATGCCTAACGTACAGATTTGGGGCAAAACTCGAATCGGTGAAGGCTCCGTGATAGGTTCGGGCTCAATCCTGACGAACGCAATTATAGGTGAGAATGTCCGCGTGATAGCCTATGCAGTAATCGAAAACAGCACCCTCAAGAATAACGTTAAGGCCGGGCCGTTCTGTTACATTCGGGATAATACGTGCCTTGAGGAAGGAGCGTTTGCAGGGAAATTCGTTGAGCTGAAAAATTCCCGTATCGGTGAAGGCTCAAAAGTTCCGCATTTGTCATACATGGGCGACGCTACATTAGGCCATGACGTTAATATAGGCGCAGGGAGTATCACCTGTAACTATGACGGCGAGAACAAGAACAAGACTCACATTGGCGATAATTGTTTCATAGGTTCAAATACAATGTTCGTAGCTCCTGTTGAAGTTGAAGACGGAGCAACTACGGCGGCAGGGTCTGTAATAACTCAGCGTGTGCCGGAAAATTCATTAGGCGTAGGGAGGGCGAGACAGAAGAATATTGCGGACTGGTCATTACGTAATCACCATCACCACAAGACAACAGCAGAGGGGGATAAGTAATCATGCCAAGAGGTAACGGCCTCAAGATAATATCAGGGAATGCACATCCTGAATTTGCGCGGAGAGTAAGCGAGGAACTTGGAGTACCTATTGCGGACGTGAAGAGCTTCAAATTTTCGGACGGCGAAACGGGAATCAGATTCGGCGAAAGCGTGAGGGGCGCGGACGTTTTCATCATACAGCCTACATGCTGCCCGACAAATGAGTGTATCATGAACTTGCTGATAATGGCTGACGCAGTGAAGAGGGCTTCGGCACATTATGTTAATGCAGTGATACCGTATTTCGGGTATTGCCGTCAGGACAGGAAAGCGAAACCGAGAGAGCCAATAACAGCCAAACTTGTAGCGAATCTCATAATGCACGGAGGAATCGACAGGGTAATAACAGCTGACCTTCACGCGGGGCAGATACAGGGATTTTTCGACATACCAGTAGATCATTTGACGGCCATGAATCTTTTTGCGGATTACTTCAGGGAATTTCTTGCGGACGACCTGAAGGCGGGAAAAGTTGTCGTAGTTTCTCCTGATGCAGGCGGGGTAGCGAGGGCGAGAAAGTTTGCGATGAAGCTCGATGTTGAGATAGCGATTGTAGACAAGAGACGCTCTCATGACGTAGCGAATGAGTCTCAGGTAATGGATATTGTCGGGAACATCAAAGACAGGACAGCGATACTTGTTGATGATATTATCGACACGGCCGGGACGATCTGCCATGCTGCTGACGGGTTAATGGAGCGCGGTTGCAAGAGGGTATATGCGTGTGCGACACATGCGGTGCTTTCGGGGAGTGCGATGGAGAACATAAAGAAGTCTGCGATTGAGAGGCTGATATTCTCTGACACGATACCGTTGACGGAGGAGAAGAGAACGGAGAAGATATTGCAGCTGTCGATAGCTCCTGCGTTTGCTGAGGCGATAAGGAGGGTACATGAGGAGCTGCCGTTGAGTCAGATGTTTGAATAAATGATAGAGAAATGATTGCCCCTAGTGAAAGAGCTGGGGGTAATTTTTTTTGCTGTGCTGTAAAAATTTATATGGGGAAATTTTGTAAATTAAGCGTAAAAAATATAGACAAGAAATTTTTTGTGCTATAATACCTCTGTATACAATAATTAGCACTTAACTTGTACTTCATTTCTTGTCCTGTAGTTATTATAACACAGTGCATGAGGGGTGATTATTGGTTGTGTGCTTTCGCTCTTGCGCCGGGTAGTTTCTGCGTTACGGGGCTGTTTGGCGCAAAGTAATTTTTGAGGGGCAGCGACTTTTTGACGGAGAGGGGGGAAATGGAATGTCTGAACAGAAAAAAGCGAGGGCTGTTGTTCTGCCGTGCGGAATATTTCACGATGACAGCCCCAGATATTGCGGGGATTGCGTCTTTTGGAGGTACAGTGAAGAGCGTACCAGACAATACGGAAGACCTACTGGAGAATGTCCGAAAAGTTTCCAGTCAAGGTATGCTGATGAGTCAGGGTGCTCCGAGGGAAGAGAAAGGTAAGTAATTTTAAGAGTTGCC
>JAFSLR010000004.1 GCA_017448375.1 Synergistaceae bacterium
GTTCAAGGATAACAAGTAAATTTTTCCAGTGAGTGAAGATGTGCCCTCCGTGAAATTATGCGGAGGGTATTTTTCTGCCCTGTTATAATTCACTATTATGGAGGGACACTGATACATGAATTGCAAGGCAGCAATAATCACAGCGGTAAAAGTAGAAACAGACTCAGTGATGAGACTCTATGACAACTGGGAGAAAATAACCGTTCCCGGAGACAGCCAGGAATATTATTCCGCGACATTCACCCGTTCAGGAAAGGAACAAAGAATCATCACGGCACAGCAGAATGTTATGGGAATGACAGCCGCAACAATGCTTTCGGGGAAACTGATAGCACGTTTCCGACCTGAATACCTCATAATGTGCGGGATTGCCGCGTGCATAGGCCATGAGAACGAGCACTTTTACGGCGACATCATAATACCCGATAAAGTTTGGGACTGTTCATCGGGGAAATTCACGGCACCCGGAAAACCTGCGATAACTTTCGGGAATATAGGATTTCTCCCCCGTCCTGTTGCATTATCCCTTGATGACTCGATTCTTGAGACTGTGAGAAAACTTCAGGGGAACTGCGAATTTCAGCTCGCTATAGCTCCTATGGCCTGCGGAAGTTCAGTTGTCGCGAACCGTGCAATCGTTGAGAGGCAGATAGAGTCATTCATGCCTGAAACTGTAGGGCTTGACATGGAGTCTTACGGAGTGTTTTACGCCGCCAGAAACGCTTCTCACCCGCGCCCGAAAGCGATTGTGATAAAGGGTATATGTGATTACGCTGACTCAGAAAAGACAGACAAGTACCAGAAATTTGCAGCCTATAACAGCAGCATGTTCACGAAATTTTTGCTTGAGAACTTCCTCACGGATTAGCGAATCTTGATACAGAATCCGTGTCCTACGGCTACAAATTCCGGGATTATTCCTCCAAGCGATGACCTGAGAATCTCAAGCCTTCCTGCGGGCAATCTGTCCTCTGAAATTCCTTGCGGCTTCCATTCCGACTCAATAATTTTTCCCCCAGCATCGCCGAAACTCATCATCAAATCTGACGAGTACAACACCCCGCTGTTTTCCTCAAAGCACAATAAGCCGTCCTGCAAATGAACTTCCGAAGGGTAATTTATGAATCTCAGGCTCAATTCTCCGTCATTGAGACATTCCCCGCCCTTTACGGTTTTGATTTCCCCCGAATAGCCCCAGCCGTAAAGCTCACGCGCCGAAAGATTCCCGCATATCACACAGACATCGGGATATTCTTTTTGCAGAAGGAAGACTCCTCCGGCCTCGTCCGTTTCCATGTGGGATATGAATATGTAGCTGAGAGATTTATTTCCGAGAATGCGCTTTATTTCAGGGATATTCCGTTCTGCTTCCTGAACTGTTCCCGCTGCTAAAAGTATTGAAGGCTCTGACGCTAGGAGATACTGATGAATCGTGAAATCCATCGGCTTTATGTAATCCGTGAACTGCCATAATTTTCCGTATATAATGCTCATGATTTATCACACCTTTTATTGATTCAGTACCAGAAAATTTTAACACTCCGACA
This sequence comes from Synergistaceae bacterium, assembly GCA_017448375.1. Taxonomy (GTDB): domain Bacteria; phylum Synergistota; class Synergistia; order Synergistales; family Aminobacteriaceae; genus JAFUXM01. Next base: position 1,548 of record JAFSLR010000004.1, read on the forward strand.
AAAAATTAAATCTCCGTAAGTGCTTGCCTGATTAAGGTTTTAGGCTTATCATTTCAAAGTTATTATCATTTATTCTAACAATATTCTTTATATGAGGGGGAACAGCTTTTGCATAAGATACTTGAGAAACGCCAGCTCTCTTATGACAAGGAAAGAGACCAGAGCGTTTACTATTTCAAAGTCGAAGCACCCGAAATAGCGCGCAACAGAAAAGCAGGTCAGTTCATCATATTCCAGATTGACGAGGATTACGGCGAACGTATACCCTTGACAATCGCGGACGCAAATCCCGAAGAAGGCTGGATCGCAATCGTATTCCAGACAGTCGGAGCAACAACACGCAGATTCTCAGAGACATTCAACGTAGGCGACAACATTCCCGTACTCGTAGGGCCTCTCGGTAAACCCACGCACATCGAGAAGAAAGACGGTATAGTCCTCTGCGTCGGAGGCGGAATCGGAATCGCTCCGTTACACCCAATCGTTGAAGCAAATCACAAAATCGGCAACAAAGTCGTAACAATCATCGGCGCAAGAACAAAGGATTTACTTTTCTTTGAGGACGAAATGAAGAAGGCCAGCGATGAGCTTATAGTCGTAACTGATGACGGCTCATACGGGCGCAAAGCTGTCGTAACAGTTCCTCTCACAGAAATTTGCGAGAAAGAGAAAGTCAGCGAAATAGTTTCAATCGGCCCCGCAATAATGATGAAGTTCTGCGTTGCTGCTGCAAAACCTTTCGGCGTACCCATAACAACATCACTCAACACAATAATGATTGACGGCACTGGCATGTGCGGGTGCTGCCGTGTTAGCGTAGGCGGACAGACAAAATTTGTGTGCGTTGACGGCCCTGAGTTTAACGGCTATGAAGTCGACTTCGACAACATGATGCAGAGAATGACGGCCTTCAAGGACAAAGAGAAGGAAGCAGATCACAAATGCAGAATCGGCCTTGATGCCGGGAAAAAGGCGGGTGCTTAAACCATGAGCGAACACAAGACAACAGAAATGTTACAGGAAGAAGCCGCAAAGATTTGGGCAGGTCTTGAAGGTAAAACATTAACCAACAAAGACAGATTCGGAATCCCTCAGCAGGAAATGCCTTCGCAAGAGCCTGAAGTACGCGCTCACAACATGTCCGAAGTCGCGTTAGGCTACACAGAGACACAGGCGCGCGTTGAGGCTGAACGCTGCATTCAGTGCCCCACAGCACCGTGCAAGAAGGGCTGCCCCGTAGGAGTACCGATTCCAGAGTTCATCAAACACATTCAGGCCGGAGACTTCAAGGGAGCTATTGACACAATCAAAACTACAAAC
>JAFSLR010000078.1 GCA_017448375.1 Synergistaceae bacterium
GGCTTCAGGGCTTCAGGGCTTCAGGGCGATGGGCGGGATTTTGTCGCCGATTCGCTGAGAGGACTTGCGATAATTCTTGTGGTTGTCGGTCATGTAATAGCAGGATTTAATAACAGTAGGCTGGCATTTTCGGGAAGTGCGCTTATTAACGGGTATATATACAGCTTTCATATGCCGTTGATGTTTATGATCTCGGGGTATGTTGATGGAATGAAGGAAAATTCTTCCGGTACTCTCTGGCAAATCAAAAAAAGTGTTGTGGGAATATATCTTCCGTGTTTGTACTTCTCATTTCTTATCTGGTTTCCGAAATTCCTGTGGTCAGCACTTGGAATAAACAATGCAGAAGGCTTTAACCTTGCGTCAGTTAATGACCTTCTCAGAATCCCCTTTTACGGTTTTGATTTGTATTGGTTTCTATGTGCGCTTTTTTTCGTCAAGTTGCTTCACATTCTTACAGAGCATTTCATACCTAACTGGAAATTACGTGCATTATTCTGGGCTTGTGCATTCGTGTTATATGAAGCTTGTACGTGCGTTCCGTTATTCTGTCGTTACGGGCTGTATTTCTTTATCGGATACACAGTGATGCAGAAAAAACTCATTACGCAGGATAATCATCCCGGAACATTATGGGGAATGCTTTTGTTTTTTGCGGGAATGATAATTTTCTCAGCGTCATATTTCTACGGGCTGGAAAATGTTTTTACAAGGACGGGTGCGGCATTATGTACAAGCCTTGCATTGTTTGTCATATTCTACGCTTGGGATATACGCGGGAAATTTCTTGCTTTCTGCGGTGCTTGCAGCATGGTAATATACGTTCTGCATAACCCTGTAACTGCATCGCTGAGGCTAATTTTCCGCAGACTTTGGCTGTCTTCTTCCGTTAATCCGGCTCTGCTGTTTGTGATTTGCTGCGTTATGGGTGTATTAGTTCCGCTCTGTGTGATAATGCTTTACAAGAAAGTGAATTGTCTGCGCTGGATTGAATATATATTTTATCCGGGGAAATTAATCTTCAGGAAATGAGGCAAAAAAAAAAATCCCTTCCCGGAAGTTCAACCAGGAAGGGATAATTTTTCACTCGCACTTTGCTATTGCTTCTTCTGCTGTCGACCCTTTGAACATAATATCAAGCATTCCGGGCGCGTACCTGTCAAACATCATCGCGGGGATAATAATGCTTCCCTTGACGATCTCCTCAGAGGGCGTAATCCCATCGCAGTCAACAAACGTCTTGTAGCGCAATTCCCCGTCAGTCATATCAAGCTCGAAATTACCGTTCCTGAGACCGTAATTCGCACGGCAAATGAAATCGGACATTTCCTTCATGACGTTCTTGTCATCGCAGTCAGCCTCAATCGGGGATCTTGCGTAGACCGTGTAAGAATCATCTCTCACGGGGATTATGTATCTCAAGTGTTTTAACTTGCTCTCGATTCCAACTCCGAAACTGAAAACGCCGTGTTCCTCGTCAAAATCAAATTTCCAGTCGTCCCCTTCAAGAAAGCCTCTTATTACGTCAACAATTTCTTCTGAATACTCTGTTTCCATGAGATATTAACTCCTTCGCGATAATTTTTGAGACATATATAATACCGCAAGCCCGAATTTACCGCGTCAGTATTTCCCGCGCATGTTCATATTTTTTACGGCGGTCATCATATCTCTTCATGGCCTCAGAATTTCCAGCGAGTCTCGTTACGTCCATATTATGCTCAATATCTGAAAGTTTCACCTTACACGCAAGTGGATTAGCCTTGATTTTCAGTATATAGTCATTATAGCTTTCTCCGTCCCTGTGCGTGAGAACGTCAACAGCTTCGGCTATCTCAGGCGTGAAATTTTCCCTCAGATATTCAGGCGTTATTCCAGTGTCCTCCACAACGTCATGAAGAAGGGCTGTACAGATTTCCGCTTCAGTCTCCATCTTCATGGCAACAGTGAAAGGATGTGTGAAATAAGGCCGTCCGGCTTTATCCTTCTGGCCGTGATGAGCTGAATATGCGAGGTCTATAGCCTTGTTGATTAGCTCGCTGTAGAACATTCAGCCGCCGTAATACACGATGTTGTAGGCAAGTAGATTGCTGTCCGTCCTGTTCGCGTAGATGTGCTTTCTGTTTGCGAGGAAACGGATTGCCTCACCCTTTTCAACTTCGTAAACATCATCGTCAAGAACAAGCGTGAATACACCTTCAGCGACCATGATATATTCCCAGATTTTTTCGCCGTGTGGCTCTGCGCTGATTTCAGAGTTTGGAGCTATGGCTAACTTGTGAATCTCCATTGACGTATTGATGTCGTACCTGAACATGTACTGCAATTCGACTCCCCCGTGCGGTACAAGCTCTTCATTCTTGATGACTTCAACGAACTTGTCGGGGGATTTCATGAGCGAAGGCAGTGAAACGTGAATCCCTTCGCATATCTTGTAGAGCACGGCTATTGTGGGGCATTTACGGCCGCGTTCAATGTCGCTCAGCATACTTTTGCTTACGTTGCTTCTTGATGATACTTCGTCGAGTGAAAATCCTCGCCTGAGTCTTGCGCGTCTCAGGTTCATTCCAATGATGCGGGTCATTGATTCTGTGCTGTTGAATTTCTCTCCAGATTCTGGTTCATCGGGAATAAATATTTTGTCCATTGATTAACACCTCTGTGAAGTATTATACCCTTTAATGGCGGAAATTTTACCACATTTCAAATCTTTGATGAAGGTCAAGAGTTGAAATAGTATTCATTTCCTCATTTGTGAGTGTAAAATCGAATATGTTAATGTTCTCGCGGATATGTTCAGGATTCTTTGAGCCGGGAATTGTTATGTATCCTGCCTGAATGTGCCACCGTAATATAACCTGTGCTGGTGTTTTCCCGTGAGACTCTGCAATTTGCTTTATGCTATCATTGCCGAAAAGCTCCTGAGTGTTTCCTCGTCCGCCGAAAGGATACCATGACTCAATCACAGTTCCGTAACGCTCAAGATATTTCTGCAATTCCGTGTTCTGATAGTAGATGTGATTCTCATTCTGGACGACTGCCGGAATAATTGTTGCGTTTCGTGTAATGCGCTCAAAGTCTGAGGGTGTGTAGTAGTTTGAGATTCCAATGCTGCGGATTTTCCCGGCTTTTACTCCGCGTTCGAGTGCCGAATAGACTCCCTCATCGTTATAGCCCGGCTGATGTATCAACATGAGGTCAATATATTCGAGTCCCAATGCGCTGTTTGAAGCGTCAATGGCTGAGTCGGGGTCTGTGTAATTTCCCGGCATAATCTTTGTTGTGATGAAAATATCTTCCCGCGTTATTATCCCCTCGCTTATGGCACGGCGGACTCCCTTTCCGACTCCTGACTCGTTCCCGTAATATCTCGCTGTGTCTATGAGCCTGTAGCCTTCGCGTATTGCTGTGTAAACGGACTCTTCTGCTGTATCGTTGTCCTGAGTCCATGTTCCGAGACCTAAGACGGGCATTTTGTAGCCGCTGTTGAGAGTTACATATGGGACTTCGGGAACGTCGGAAATATTTTCACCCGTAACGCCTGAAACCCCCGATCCCCCCGAAGAACATCCCGCTGTCATGGCCGTAACAATCATCGCAAAAAGTATAAGTCTCTTCATAATTATTCCTCCCTATAAAAATACCCCGCCGGATTTTTCACCAACGGGGCAATTTTATTCTCGTTATTTCAGGTACGTGTCGAAAAATTCTTTTATCTCGGCAAACGGTATCTTCTCCATGTTGTCGTACAAATCAACATGTGATGCGCCCGGGATAATCGTGAGCTTCTTGTTGTCGCCCTTGAGCTTCTTGAATGCGTCCTCGCTGAAGTATCTTGAGTGAGCCTTTTCGCCGTGAATGATGAAAACTGCGCTCCTGATTTCGCCGGCGTACTGTAAGAGGGGCATGTTGACGAATGAGAGCGATGATGTAACGTTCCAGCCTGCGTTTGAGTTGAGGCTTCTCTCGTGATAGCCGCGAGGTGTCTTGTAGTAAGCGTAGTAGTCCTTCACGAACTGTGGCGCGTCATCGGGGAGTTTGTCCGGCACTCCTCCTGCAAGAGCGTAAGTCCCGGCCTTGTAATCTTTTGTGCGCTGATCGTTCATGGCTTTCTTCTTCTGGTAACGGGCTTCTTCGCTGTCTTCTGCGTCAAAATATCCGTTGGCGTTTACGCGGGTTATGTCATACATTGTTGTTGACACTGTGGCTTTAATGCGTGTGTCCATAGCCGCTGCGCTGATAGCCATTCCGCCCCAGCCGCAGATACCTATGATTCCGATTCTTTCGGGGTCAATGTAATCCTGAACGCTGAGGAAGTCTACTGCTGCTGAAAAGTCTTCAGTGTTGATTGAGGGGTCAGCAACGTAACGAACATTTCCGCCGCTCTCGCCCGTGAATGAGGGGTCAAACGCTACAGCAACGTAACCCATTTTCGCCATTTCCTGAGCGTAGAGTCCCGAACTCTGTTCCTTTACTGCTCCGAAAGGCCCTGCGACTGCGATTCCAGCATACTTCTTTGACTTGTCGAAACCTTTGGGGAAATAAATATCTCCTGTAAGGTCAATTCCGTAACGGTTATGGAAGTGAACTTTCTCGGCTTTGATTTCGGGGTCAATCTTGAATACGCGGGTATCGTTTTCGAGTGCCATTGCTGATGAGGTGAGGCACATAATTATAGCTGTGAGTAATATTGTTTTGAACATGGATTTAATTCTCCTTTGTTTTGTGATGGGAATATTATCGCAGTCAATGCTGTAAAAGTCTAATAGATATGCTAAAATATCAGGCATTCCGAAAAAAATATTACGGGGTGAAAAGATAATGCAGAGAGTAAGAAACAATTTCCACAAGGCAAGAAAGCACACGCAGAAAATCAGCAGAGAAGTACGCAATATGAGAAAACAGTGGAGAAGAGACTGCGCTACTATAACATTTGAAGAATTACCGCTTGCTACAAGGAGAGCTATGGAGGAAGTCAGGCGTTACAAGGAGTTTTTGCAGGCGTGGGAAAAATCACTGGAGGATAATCCGCTGGAAGGTGATACTATTGACTAGCGAGACAGTAAAGAGAAAATTTGAAACGCTCATGATTATGCGGGCTTGTACTCATTCTGAGCTGTTCAAGTAGGTGATAATTATGGAAATAAAGTTGCTGAAATATTTTCTTGAGGCCGCAAAAGAACTCAACATCACCCGCGCTTCACAGAGACTCCACATGACTCAGCCGTCGCTCTCGAAACAGCTCGGAATACTCGAACGCCAAATAGGACGGAAATTATATCTCCGCGAAAATTACGGCATAAGACTCACCCCTGACGGAATACTATTCAGGAAACGCGCTCAGGAAATTATTGACCTCGAAGAGAAAACTCTCGCCGAATTTGCAGACGACAACAAACAAATCATCACAGGCACTGTCTATATAGGTGCGGGCGAAACAGCCGGAGTAAAACATATCGGGCGTGTACTCAGAGAAATACGCTCAGAATATCCCGGCATTAAATACAGAATGATTAGCGGAGACTTTGAAGACGTTACAGAGAAATTGACGAAAGGTTTAATTGATTTCGGACTCTTTGTCGGTAAAGTGAATCTCAGGGATTACGACTGCATTTCACTTCCCGACTCTGATACTTGGGGATTAATCGTAAGGAGTGATGATCCCTTAGCACAGAATGAATACATCACCCCTAACGACATTAAAGACCGCGAATTGCTTTTCTCACATCAGGCTCAGGCTCAGGGTGAGTTCTCCGAATGGCTAGGATTCCGCGCTGATACCCTAAACATTACAGGCACCCACAATCTTGCGTACAACGGCTCCGTAATGGTTCGCGAAGGACTCGGAGTCCTCATCACTATTGACGGCATAATCAGCACAGGCAGTGAGAGCGGACTCAAATTCATACCCTTAAACCCTGAGATTAAAGCCGGACTCGTCTTAGCATGGAAGAAAGAAGCTATCCTCTCAAAGGCAGCTCAGAAATTCCTTCAGGCCATGAAGCACAGCCTCAAGAACGATTAGCCCCTAACATCGCACGCACAGAATTTAGCACCGCGATAATCAGTACGCCAACGTCAGCAAAAACAGCAAGCCTCATTCCCGCTAAACCTACAGCACAGAGACCGAGACACAGAATCTTCACCCCTATTGAGCCGTAAACATTCTCCCTAACGATTCTCATACACTTACGGGAGATTCTCACGGCTTCAGGTATCTTCATCAAATCATCGTCCATTATCACTACATCGGCAGCCTCAATCGCGGCATCGCTCCCAAGACACCCCATCGCAATCCCTACATCAGCACCCGAAAGAACAGGAGCGTCATTTATCCCATCGCCCACAAACGCCCGAACACCCTCTACACTTTCGACTCTCTTCACC
>JAFSLR010000079.1 GCA_017448375.1 Synergistaceae bacterium
GCTAAATATTCCTCACGTGCGCCGGATATAGCGTTCGCTGTCAGACATATTGCAGGAGTCTTTACGTTAGGGCTTTCAGTTTCAGCCCGTAACCTTTGGAGAGTCTCTATTCCGTCCATATTAGGCATCATGTGGTCGAGGAAAATTACATCGTATTTCTTGGCCTGTGCAAGTTCGAGAGCTTTAATCCCGCTGTCAGCCGTGTCAATCTTCACGAGTGTACGCTTGAGCAACCCTTTGAACACCGTCAAATTCATTGGCGTGTCATCAACAACAAGTACATGTGCTTCAGGGGCGGTGAATTTCTCCTTATACTTCTTCATCGACAATAGCGAGGCTCTGTGTGCTGCTTCGTAATCGCCAAGAGATTCCCACTTTATGACCTTCTGCTGAAGACGGAATGAGAACGTTGACCCTTCACCGTATACGCTTTCAACCTTCAACGATGTTCCCATCATCTCAAGCAGGCGTTTTGTGATGTTCATTCCCAGCCCAGTACCCTCAATGTTGCGATTACGTTTTTCCTCGATGCGCTCAAACTCGGAGAATAGTTTGGCCATGTCTTCTGGCTTTATCCCTATGCCCGTATCTGATACGGAGAAATTCAGGTATACGACATCGGGATTATCCGCAACCTTCTCATAGCCGATATGGAATGTTACGCTGCCTTTTTCGGTGTACTTTACGGCATTGGTGAGAATGTTCGTAACTACCTGCTTGATTCGTACTTCATCGCCATAAAGCATTTTGGGTATGTTCTCGTCAAAGTCCAGTTTCAGCAGAAGCCCCTTTTTGTCAGCTCTGGCCTGTATCATGTTGACAAGATCGTTTATGACAGATGAGAGATCGTAATTGACGGGAATAATGTCCATTTTGCCAGCTTCGATTTTGGAGAAGTCGAGAATGTCATTCACGATACCAAGCAAGGTTGCCCCTGCCGTTCTGATATTCTCGGAGTATTCAATAATGCTTGGCTCTTCACTCTCACGCAAAATCATCTCATTCATGCCTAGTACAGCGTTAATTGGCGTTCTGATTTCGTGCGACATATTAGACAGGAACGCGCTTTTTGCTTGGGATGCATACTCAGCCGCCGCTTTTGCCTCTCGTAGTTCTTCGCTCTCCTGAATCTGTACACGAACGCTAACCAGATACATTGAGCCTACAGCAACAAGCAGCATCAACAAGCCGAATACCCATATCACTAAAAGGGTGATATTCCCAATTCCCTCTGAGGCTTTAATCATTGGTACAAATCCCATCAAGAGATAATCAGTGCCGGGAATTTCCGCCTCAAATAACAACTGTTCTCCGCGTTCAGTGCGGAAGGAATGAGCCGCCGCAACTGACACTTCCATTTCACGATGCATAGAGCGATAAAAACTCTGCACTTCCTTACTCTGAAGAAAAGCAACATCCTCAGAAGCATTCTCCGCGAACGGTACAACAATATCTCCGTCCCTAGTTACGATTAGTATTTTGCCTATGTCATCGTAGCAGGTTATGGAAAAACGCTCTGCAATGGATTTAACCGGGTACAGTCGGTAAAGAACGTACTTAACGTTTTTGCCACGAAATACAGGGTAGCTAAAGAGAAGTCCCTCATTCTTTGCGAAGGTAATGGAGCTTATACCGCGAAACGCTGCTTTTATGCCGCTGTATGTGTGCAGTGAAAGCGCATCCCCGTAAATCGCGTGTCCGTTAATGGCCAAAAGTCCCTGCTGAATACCTTTCTCGTTGAAAAGTAACGGCATTAGCCATTCGACTTTTTCGGGGTTAGCTTCAATTTTCGAGGCAATATAGGCTAGCGTCTTCAGCTCAGTTCCGAGAGTCTCAGCAGCTTTTTCCGCAAGTGTCTCAGCTTGTCGCTCTGTTTGATTCTCAGTGTAAGCTATCAAGAGTTCTCCCATACGAACGTTGAACATAACTCCCACAAAAATCAACAGCATTCCGAAGATAACCATGATAATGATAGAACCTTTCCTCATCATGGATATTAGATTACTCATATATTTCTACTCCCTCTATAAACCAGTCCATGCCGGTAAAAAGTTCGTGGTCGCTGATTCTTTCGTCTTGATCGCAACGAAGCGTCCCTTTATTATCGTAAATGATTCCCGAAAAAACACTGCGGTTTTTCAAGATTCTTTGTTTTTCAACGGAAGCAAGATATGCTGTTCTCTCTGATACACGTGGTGAGAGCGGATATAGAGCTACTGCCCCCTCATCGAAGCCGAGCCAATAGCTATTGGAAAAATTAGACCTTCCACTCATATAATCACCAAGCACTTTTTCGTAGAGAACTTTCCAGTTGAACAAGACTGCCGTCAGGAATTTATCGGAGTATTCCTCGTATAGTGCATCATATCCTACACTCATGAGTCCGAGCCTCTCAGCTTCTCGTACCGCATAAGGTTTATCCTCATGGTAGGTGATAACGTCTGCACCCTTCTCAGCCAGCAATACAGCACTTTCACGTTCAGCCGATTCATTCTCCCAGCTACCTGTGAATCGAACGATGAGCCTCGCTTTTGGGTTGGCAACACGCATACCCATAGCGTAAGCATTGATACTGCGGTTCACTTGGGGATTCGGCGAGGAAGTTACGTAACCGAGAATGCCGCTTTTACTTTCTGCACCTGCGATTATGCCGGCAATATATCGAGCCTGATACAAACGGGCGAAGTAAGTTGTGGAATTTTTCGCTGCTCCCTCGCCTGAAATACCGAAGAATGCTACACGCGGATATTCTCGTGCAATATCGTCCATGTACGCCCCGTATCCGAAACTGGTCAGAAATATGACGTTAGCACCATCGTTCACAAGCTCCCTTACAGCAATAGACGTAGAGAACTCATCCTCATCAACCCATTCACGCACCATAAAACCGCAATCGTATGTGTTGCAGGCATTCAACAACCCGGTGCTGTGGCTTTCGTTCCAGCCCTTGTCATCTTTTGCACCAATCAAGACACAGCCGACCACAATATGACGATTCATTTCAGGAAGCTGGAAACTTCGTATCACAACCACAAGAGCGATACAGATAACTCCTATCATCAGGAACGGCAAATTATGATGTGATGTCC
>JAFSLR010000080.1 GCA_017448375.1 Synergistaceae bacterium
CCGAATACTAATCACAGGTTCAAACAGCTACACAGGGAACGCACTCCGCGAATATCTGTCATCATGGCCGGGAAAATATAACGTCTCATCAATAAGCCTCCGGGGGGACTCGTGGAAGTCCGAAAATTTCGGGGGCTTCGACACCGTTATACACACCGCCGGACTCGCCCACGACAGCACGAAATCCAGCGACAAGGAAGAATATTACCGCGTGAACTCCGAGCTTACATTCGAGGCAGCAAAGAAGGCCATGACAGACGGAGCCGGGCAATTTGTGTTCATGAGTTCGTCAATCGTCTACGGGAAATCCGCCCCGATCGGCCAGACCCGAATCATTACCCGTGAAACGCCCTTAAGCCCTGAGAGTTATTACGGGGACAGCAAGGTTAAGGCTGAAAATATGCTTGGGACTCTTGACGGTGAAAATTTCAGGGTATGCATATTGCGCTGCCCAATGATATACGGGAGGAACTGCCGCGGGAATTATCCTTTGCTGTCGAAAATTGCGCGGAGTCTACCGTTTTTCCCGAAGGTTCATAATGTGCGGTCAATGCTTTACGTGAAGAATTTTGCGGAGTTTGTGCGGCTGATGATTGAGAATAAAGAGCGGGGAATATTCTGGCCTCAGAACGGGGAATACTCTGACACTTGCGGGATTGTGAGAATGATAGCGGAGTCTCACGGGAAAAAGATTGCGATGATACCGGGCTGTGAGATTCCGCTGAAGGTACTTGGGAGATTTTCGGGGCTGGTCAACAAGGCTTTCGGTTCATTGGCGTATGATATGCCGCTGAGTGTTTACGGGGAAGATTACCGTCTTTATGATCTGCGGGGAAGCATTGAGGAGTCAGAAGCGTGAAATCATTTTCCCCCTGTGCCGCCCTCAACGACTCCCTCATGCTTTGCGGCTTTGAACGCCGTACGCCATATGCACATCACATCGAACATGAGACTCTCACGCCTGACATATTCGCCGTCAAGTTTTGCCTTCTGTGAGATTTCCAGCTCATCGCGCCCGTTAATCTGAGCCCAGCCAGTGAGTCCCGGCTTGATGTCATTAGCCCCGTATTTGTCGCGTTCTTCTATGAGGTCATATTGATTCCACAACGCCGGACGAGGGCCAACAATCGACATATCGCCCTTAATGATGTTAATGATTTGGGGAAGCTCATCAAGAGAGTACTTCCTCATGAATTTTCCGCATCTCAATAAATATTGCTCAGGATTTTTGAGAAGGTGAGTCGGGGTATCATGGGGAGTATTCATTTTCATTGAACGGAATTTGAACATGCTGAAAGTTTTTTTGCCGATCCCGATTCGTTTCTGTGTGAAAAATGCCGGGCCTTTGTCTTCGCGTTTAATGATGAGGATACAAGCGAGCATTACGGGACTCAGAATGATTAGCGCAAAGAGTCCCAGAAATACATCACATAATCTTTTCCCGAAAGCCTTATACATCAATCGTACTCTTGAAATATTCTATTGTCTTTCGGAGTCCGTCCTCAAGTTTTATTGTGGGCTGCCAGTCTAATTCCTTTTTTGCGAGTTCGATAACGGGTTTTCTCTGTGTCGGGTCATCTTCGGGCAACGGTAGGTGAATAATCTTTGAGTGCGAACCCGTGAGGCGTATAACCATTTCGGCAAGCTCAAGCATGGTAAACTCTCCGGGGTTTCCGAGATTCACCGGGCCCGTGAAACCGTCGCGGCTGTTCATCATGCGAATCATTCCGTCAACAAGATCATCAACGTAACAGAAGCTCCGTGTCTGCATACCGTCCCCGAAAACCGTAATGTCCTGACCCCTTAACGCCTGAACGATGAAGTTGCTTACGACTCGGCCGTCATCGGGTCTCATTCTAGGGCCGTAGGTGTTGAAGATTCTCACGACCTTAATGTCTACATGGTGCTGACGGTGGTAATCGAAGAATAGAGTCTCAGCGATTCTTTTTCCCTCGTCATAACATGAGCGTATGCCGATAGGGTTGACACATCCTCTGTAGCTTTCGGGCTGAGGGTGGACTTCGGGGTCTCCGTAGACTTCAGATGTTGAGGCCTGAAGGATTCGTGCGTGGCATCTTTTCGCGAGTCCCAATGTGTTAAGCGCGCCCATGAAACATGCTTTTGTAGTCTTTATCGGGTCATACTGGTAATGAATTGGGGAAGCAGGGCAGGCGAGGTTAAATATCTGGTCGCATTCAACGTAAATATTCTCGATTATGTCCTTGCGTATGAACTCGAAGTAATCACTCTTCATCAATGGGCGGATATTTTCTTTCTGCCCTGTGAACATGTTATCGACACAGACGACATCATTACCCTGTTCCAAGAGTTTTTCGCAGAGGTGAGAACCTATGAAGCCCGCGCCGCCTGTAACTAATATTCTTTTTGCTGACATGTTGAAATCCTTTCCTGAAATATTATGATTTTCAGGGGTGATTATAGCAGAGTTATTGACAAATTCGGGTTTGCTGATAAAATTTGCTGGTGCTTGAAATTAATCGGCACATGAAAAAAATCTTGGGAATTGGTGCAACGGCAGCACGCTTGACTCTGGATCAAGTAATTGGGGTTCGAATCCCTGATTCCCAGCCAAAAAATTTTAAGATGACGGATGAAATTACACCCTGTTTAGAGCAAAATCTAAGCAGGGATTTTTTTATGACACGGGGGAAATTTCATGTTAGCATTCATTTTCGTATACGCTGTAATTCTCGTAGCAATCGGAGCATTAATAGGGAGGAAGGCAAAATCAGCGTCAGATTTCTTTGTTGCCGGACGCAAATTCGGGGCAGGACTTTTATTCACGTCATTAATTGCTGCGAATCTCGGAGCAGGTTCAACCGTAGGAGTTACGGCACTTGCATACACACACGGTGTATCGGCGTGGTGGTGGATAGGCAGCGCGGGTATAGGGTCATTGATACTGGCTTACGTTGTCGGCCCGAAGATATGGAGAATCGCCCGCAAGAATAACTACTACACATTGAGCGACTATCTTGACGCACGTTACAGCAAAGCGTTCTCCGGCATAATATCTCTGATGATGGCAGCTGGGACTCTGGCACTTTTCGCGGGGCAATTACTGGGTATAGCGTGGATTCTCGATGTAGCAGCCGGAATCCCGAAAGCTCAGGGCGTAATCATCGGTGCGGTTGTTACGACTCTGTATTTTGCGGCGGGCGGACTCCTTTCGTCAGCAGTCGTTAATATTGTTGAAGTCGCTGTGATTCTAGCGGGATTTATTGTTGCTGTTCCTTACGTTTTGAATTACGCTGGCGGTATCGGGGGAATTAAGTCAGCAGTAAACAACCCTTCATACTTTGACGCTTTCGGAATGGGAGCGAGTACGATTATCGGCTATATCGTAATGCTTGTTCCGTCATTCTTCATATCGCCGGGGTTAATCGGGAAAGTTTTTGCGGCAAAAGATGAACGCTCCGTGAAAGTCGGCACTGCGTTAAACGGACTCGTACAGCTGATATTTGCGGTTATCCCCGTGATTATCGGAATGTCAGCGGGGGCATGTTTGCCGGGGTTATCGCGGGCGGATTTGGCGTTGCCTTCGGCCATGAAGGAGATGATGCCGTTCTTTGCGGCGAGTCTTGCGCTTGCGGGAATTTTTGCGGCTGAAGTGAGCACGGCTGATACGGTTTTGTACATGCTTGCGGGGTCTTTGACGAATGACATCTACAAGCGTTTCATCAATCCCAATGTAGGCGATAAGAATCTGTTACGGCTTTCACGAATCGTTACGGTGATTTGCGGGGTGTTAGGTGTGATTCTTGCGTTGAGGCTTGAGAGTATCATATCGGCACTCACTATATTTTACTCGTTGATGAGCGTATCACTTTCAGCACCGTTAGTGTTCGGGTTATTCACGAGAAGGGCAAATAATTTCGGGGCAGTAATGTCGGCGTTATTGGGGGCAGGATTGACGGTGTATATGACGTTCGGGGGATTCGGGGGATTCTTTGAGGTTCTCGGAGTGAGGCTAAATGCTTCAACCTGCGGGATAATATTGTCGTTTGCAGTCATGGCCGTATCGTTATTAGTGAATAGGGATTAGTGGTCAGTGGGTAGGGGTAGGGGTTAAGGCTGTTCCCCTGTCCCCTTTTCACCCTTCCTTTTATGCGTCCAAAGCAGCAATACACGCCCTTACAATCACATCACACGCTTCACCCTTCGTTACCGGGTAACCGTAATGGAACTCGCTTTCAGTGCTGTAGATATTAAGTATTCCGAGCCTCGCTAAAATTTCTGCGCTCTCTGCGTTTCTGTTCTTCCCTAACCTGTAAGGAAGCCGTGAATTTTTCTTTGACTTTATATCCTTCAGCATAGGGAACGCATCACATACTGCCTTCACGAAATCGCTCCTCGATATGAGTTTGTCCGATCTGCTGACTGTAATTTTTCCGGCATTCTCCATTTTTATAGCCTTCTGAGCCTTCCTGAGAATCTCTTCGGCCTCTTCACCCGTTATGATGTCATTGATTCCGAAAGTACCTTTGTCCGCTCCCCTTATTATCGCCATTTCAAGAACGGGATTGTCCAAATCCTGAATGTTGTATGACGGCGCATGAGGATATTCATCAGCTCTTATCAGCCCGTACATGTTAGAGATCTGAACGCTTCGGTTGATTGAATGCTCCGGCGGTACATCTGAATACTTGCACAGCGACAACGACACCCCCGAATTTAACAGCTCCCACTGTACCAGCATAGGATGAACGTTACGGGGCTGTTTGTTCTCCCTCACGCAGACAGCC
>JAFSLR010000081.1 GCA_017448375.1 Synergistaceae bacterium
CACGCTTTGAGCCTTCGCTGTAAATCTGAGACGGAGCTTTCCCGGTAAGCTCGAAAATCTCAAGCGCGCGCGTAACCCTTTGAATGTCATTCTTGTGGAGTCTTTCCGCCGTATCGGGGTCAACTTCAGCAAGCCTCATGTGCAATAATTCCGCCCCTTGAGAGTTTGCGAGAGCCTCATACTTTCCGCGAACGTCAGAATCAGACGGCAAATCCTCATTGAGTGCCGCGTGAAACAGTGCGTTGTAATAGAACGGAGTCCCCCCGACAAAAATCGGAATCTTCTTCCGTGCATAGATTCTTGAGACTGCCTGTGATGCTCTCTGCGCGAAATCTGAGACCGTGAACTTCTCGTCCGGATCAGCGATGTCTATCATGTGATGAGGAATTTCACGCCTAAGCGAGGCCGAAACTTTGTCGGTTCCAACGTCCATATATCTGTAGACTTGACGTGAGTCTACTGAAATAATTTCTGCATTTAATTTTTCTGCTACGGATAAACTGAGTGCCGTTTTACCGACGGCTGTAGCTCCGATTAAAGCAACCGCTGGCTGCCTGTTCATGAAAATAGCAAGACCTCGTTAATAATACGTGATTAAATAAAGCGTGGGAGAATTATAACACAAAGTTGAAAATTGCAAGCGTATAATATAAAAATTCACCCGAAAAATTATACAGAGAAAGGTAAAAAGACATGAAGAAAAATTATCCTCCTCTTGAGATAGCAGCACCGTTGATGTTTGCGTTAATCTTCATACTTGCGCTTATATATTCGGCATTTGAACCTCACGTTGAAGATGTAGATACTTTGTTCGTGAAGAGACATACAGGAATGCCCGGTTATATTCTTGTTGACGCGAGGCCGGAAGAGTCATTCATGGGGAAATCGCCGCGACCCGGAGTCCCCGGAGGACATATACCAGGTGCGATAAATTTCCCGCTTGAGAATCTCAGCATGAGGACTCAGTTAGCCGCCGCACTCCTAGCCAAAGAAGGAATCACGAAAGACAAGACAATAATAATTTACTGCAACACGGGCGTATTGTCCGGGAGAATGGCAGACCTGCTCATAAGGCGGTTCAATTTCTCGTCCGAAAAGATAAAGAATTACAGAGGGAGTACGGTTGAATGGGTCAAAGATCCGCGCAACGTTCTTCTCCCTGAAGATCATGAAACGGGATTCCTTACGGACGAACATTCCGAAGAGTTCAAAGGGAAGTAAAATAATCAGCCGCAAGTGTGATAATTCTTACAGGAGATGAAAATTAATTGACAGTACCAATTTTAGATTTATCGCGCTCATTCGGTGAAATAAAGCCGGAAGTTTTCAGCGCGCTAGAAAGAATCTTTAACGCTCAGAGCTTCATACTAGGGCAGGAAGTGAAAACCTTTGAGGCTCATTGCGACTCGTATCTCGGAGTCCCTGAAGGTTCATGTGTCGGGTGTGCTTCGGGAACGGACGCACTTCTTCTCGCGTTAATGTCATGCGATGTTCACGCGGGCGATGAGGTAATCACGACTCCATTCACGTTCTTTGCGACTTCGGGAACGATAGCGAGGCTCGGAGCTGTACCCGTATTCGCTGATGTTGACGCTGAGACCTACAACATAAACATTGAAGAGGCCATGACGAAAATCACGCCCAAGACGAAAATATTTCTGCCAGTACATCTTTTCGGGCAGATGACTCCGATTGAGGGCGTAATCTCAGAGTTTCACGGACGCGGAATACTCACGGTTGAGGATACAGCGCAGGCATTCGGGGCTGTGAGGTTTTCTGACGGGGGAATATTGAGGGCAGGGACACTCGGTGATGTAGGGTGTTACTCGTTCTTCCCGACAAAGAATCTCGGTGGCTGCGGTGATGGCGGAATGGTTTTGTCGCGCGACCCAGAACGTGCAGAAAGGCTGAGGCGTTTACGTGTTCACGGATCGGGAACGACATACTATCATGATGAGATAGGGATAAACTCACGGCTTGACGCGATACAGGCGGCAATCCTCGACATAAAGCTGAAACATCTTGCGTCATGGAACGAGGAACGGAGGAAGATTGCGGATTACTACAAGCTGCTGTTGAAAGCGAATGACCTTCACGAATTTGTTTCCGCGCCGGTTGAGCTTGAAGGGAACAATCATATCTATCATCAATATGTTGTGCGTGTGAAGTCGAAACGTGATGAGCTTATGAACTATCTTAACGCTGAGGGATTCGCGGTGAGAGTGTATTATCCGCTGCCGTTGCATTTGCAGCCGTGCTTTAAGTATTTGGGATATAAGGCCGGAGATTTCCCGGTGAGTGAGAGGTTATCGCGTGAAGTTCTAGCGTTACCAGTTTTTCCGGGACTCAAAGCTGAGGAACAGGAAGCGTTAATTTCGGCCATGAGAAAATTTTTCAGAAAGTAATTTTGTCCTCCCTCATAATTTCAGGGGGAGGATTTTTGTTACTCTGCGTGAAGAATGAAGAGTGAAATTTCTGACGGGTCAAATAATCTCATCGGGAAACCGTCCCATTGTGATGTGCCCGGGCTTACGTAAAGTTTCATTCCGCCGATGTCGTACCATCCCCGAACGAATCCGCCGTTGAATCGCCGTGTTATCTGGTAGACCACTGGGATCTGTCCGCCGTGTGTGTGTCCCGAAACCTGAAACGCGACTCCGAGCTTTGAGTTTTCGCGGGCGAATCGAGGCTGATGATCCATGAGTATTACGGGTACATTTTCGGGCGAATCTTCAAGGGCGCGCGGCGTGTCATGATTTCCGCCTGTAGGGTCAGGAACTCCGGCTATGACGATATGAGAGTCTCCCGATGAGATTACGGTGTGTTCATTGTGGAGAAACTTTATCCCGAAGCCTGAGAGAGTCTCAAGCCAGCCGTGAAGGTCGTAATAATATTCGTGATTTCCCGTAACAGCATAGACACCGAATTTTGAGCGCAACTGAGTGAGGGGTTCAAGGTCAAATTTTCGGTCTTTAACATGGCCGTCAACAAAATCTCCCGGTATCAATATAACGTCCGGGCTTAATGCGTTAGTCCTGTCAACAATTTCCTCAACAAATTCCCGCCTGTTTACCGAGCCAACATGAATATCAACGAGCATAGCGACTTTGAGGCCGTCAAGATTTTTCCCCAAGCCCGAAATTTTCACGTCATGACGTATAACATCGGGGACTCTCGTTCCCTGCCAGACTCCGTAAACCGTAGACATTGCCGCGATGATTAGGACTGTTAATGAGGCGTAATGAGCGGGGAATTTCGCGCGAAGGAATATCCGCCAGAGTATCATTGAAGCGTCCTTGATGATGAGGAGAATTGCTGCTGTAATCATGAAGCTGAACATTGCCGAAAGAATGAGGGCGATATTTCGTGTCATTTCGGGCATAGTGAAGCCTGAAGGTGTCATTCTCAGAAGTAACATTTTAGCGGGGCCGGAAAGTATGAGGAGTGCGAGAAGAATTTTCACCATCCACGAAAAACGCAGAGGAATAATCATGCTGAGAATATCATAGAGGCATATCAAACACGGAACTAACATAAAAGGATTGAACATAAAATTTCTCCTGTAACAAGTAAAATTTTTGCGGGAATTATACAGGCTCAATCATGCTTTAAGCAAACTCATCATATCATCGTATAATTAACAAATATTATTTCAGGGGGCATTAAATGAGGATATTATTCTGTTCTGACGCGCTCACTATTGACGGGGTAGCAAGCTATATTCTTCACACTGGTGCGGCTCTCAAACGTTCGGGTCATGAAGTCGGGGTATTGGGACGCTGGTCTCTCAAGGGAGGATTTCAGGAACGTTACAGGCATGAAGGCTTCACCGTAATAACATGTCCTTCAATAAGCGTTGGGAATATGTATTTTGATGTAAGGGCAAAACTCTTCAAGCCCGATGTGATTATGACAGACCCTCGAAGATCATTCCCGCTTGCCACGAGGATAAAGCGTATCACTAATGCGCCTGTAATAACATACTTCCTTGACCCAGTAGAGAAAACCGACAGGCCCGGGCGTGATATTGGGTCGCTTGTGAAGTACAGTGATGTATTCACGGCGTTTGAACCCGACACGCTTTCACAGCTTCACGGACTCGGTACGAATATTCCTGTTGTGAAAATGCCGCGTCCGCTTGATATATTCTTTGCGCCGTCCGAAGTGCCTTCGCGTGAAAATTTCAATATATTATGTTTCGGTCGACTGAGCCGTTACAAAACGCCGGGGATATTTCACATTCTCGAAAATCTCAGGGCGATTCAGAATCACATACCTGATTTCGTGATAAATATTTTAGGCGGAGGAGGCTGGCGTTTCCTGAAGCTGAAGTATTACGCGCATAAGCTCAATAAATCACTTGGCCGCCAATGCGTGAACATTATCGGGACTCAACTTGACCCGCGAAAGTTCATCGAGTCCGCGAATCTCGTTACGGCTTCTGCGACATCGGCAATGGAAGCGGCGTATTCAATGCGTCCAGTTATTGCGATGTGTTCGGGGTATTTCGGGCAGGTTAGGAGCGGTAATCTTGAGGGTGCTTTGAGGTCGTATTTCTCGGAGCGTTACGGGGAAAAGGATTTCTCGCGGTTAATCCCGGATATACTCAGAATATATGACGGGTATTATGATGATGATTTCCGTGATGACTTGCGTAAAGTTTCTTTGAGGCTTGGCGGTGAGTTTTCGGAGCGTGAAACGGTGAAGGTGTTTGAGGGGATTATAAGAATGATTAAGGGATAAAAATTGCCCGGTATTCAATGGCACCCGGAAAATTCTGCTTAGTGCTGCTTCGTTCCCGATCTGACACGGTTCGCAGGTTTCCGCCGCATTGAGCCGGACGGGGATATTCTATCACATTATTAGAAAATGAAAAAAAATTCCCCCTCACAAATTCATGAAGGGGAAAACGTTTTATTCCTGAGTGC
>JAFSLR010000082.1 GCA_017448375.1 Synergistaceae bacterium
AAGTCTGCGTTATTCTTGCTTTTTCCGCGTGAATTTTCCGCACTTATTGTGAAATAGTAATGCCCTGTCTTTGTCGCTTTACCGTAAAATATCGGTGTGCTGTCCTCATATCGTATGTGAGTGCCTTCTGGAAGGTCTCCGCTTACGTCAAATGAGATCGGCGCGCTTCCTTCAACAAGAACAGGGTATGAAAACTCGGTGTTAATTTCGAGTCCTTTCATTGAGAACATACCGCCGTCATCAATAAAATTAGGCACGTTATCTTCAACCTTGAAAGGAATATCAATGCTTGAAGCTCCCATAACGTTCGAGGCCGTGAAGGTCAACGTGAAATCTCCTGATTCTTCAGGCGTTCCGTAAATTTCAACTTTGCTTATTGAAACGTTGTCTGAAGGGTCAGCCATCTCATTGAAGGCGAGTCCTTTCGGGAGTCCTTTAACTTCCCATGAAACTGGCCTTGTTCCTTCAGCGGTTACGGTAGTATTTACTTTGTGCTCGTAATTAAGGCCGTAACTGTTTGTGACGGAGTAAGAAGCGTAATTCCTTCCGAGTGTAGCGGCTCCGAGATTTGTTTTTGCTATTGACGGAGCTTTTGCGGCCTTTACTCTGAGGGTAAATTCTGCGCTGTCAGTACCTGCGTCATTAGAGACTTTAACGGGGAATTTGAACGTACCCGCTTTTGTCGGCACAAACCGAAGAACGCCGGAGTCTTTGTTCACATTAATTCTGAAGGGAACGTCCCCGCTGCCAATGCTCCAAATCATCGGCCATGTTCCCGAAGTTGTCATGATTGTTACGGGAACATCAACGCTAATTGCAGTGTCAAATGAGAGTGTTGACTTGTCGATGACGGGTGCAGTTGCGTTGGCTATGTTCAGTGTCAGAACGAGCGAGCTTGAGCCGTAATTATTCGAGGCTGTTACGGTGAATGGGAATGAGCCTGACTCTTTCGGAGTGCCTGAGATTTTCCCGTTCTCAAACGTTAATCCTTCCGGCAATGTTCCTTCAACCTTCCATGTTATAGGCTGAGTCCCTGAAGCGTAGAACTCTGTCTTGTAACGCTGACTCAATCCGCCCGCAGGAAGATTCGAATCGCTGATTTTAGCGGGAGCGTCTTCCGACATCACAGCATCCATGAAGTTTATTGCGCCCGTCAAATCAAGAAGCCCGTGTGCCGAAGTGCCGTCATCACGAAGGTAATCTCCGTTCGCGCCGCCCAAGAGAGCCGCTTTAATCTGTGAGGCTTTAGCGTTGGGGTAAATTGCCTTGAGGAGAGCCGCTGAACCCGAAACGTGAGGAGTCGCCATTGAAGTGCCTGAGCTCACGCCGTAGGGGTCAAGAGTCGGGAGAACTGCGTAACCTGTATCATTCGAGAGCGTTGTTGGAATCGTGCTGTAAATGTTCATGCCCGGTGCGGCAATGTCTACATATTTACTGCTATAGTTGCTGAAATATGCCCTGCCGAGAGTCTGAGTCGCTGCTGCAACGGTTATCATGTTGTTGATTCCGAGATAGCTTGCGGGGTTACCGTAACTTCCTTTTAAGCATATTATGCTGCCGTCATAGTATTGTGTTGACGGAGCCGGCGCGCCTATGTCGATTGCTTCATTCCCGGCCGCAACGGATAGAATTGTCCTGTCAGTGTCGCTGATAGTTTTCAGGACGAGCCAGAACGGATTGTTGTCGGCAATAAGGCTTTCAGGCGTGTAATCATTATAGTAACTGCCCGCAGAGAAATTCACCGCAGAAAGATTGAGATTGGGATTTTTTGCGAGGAGTTCGGCTACATAGTTGTAAGCTGCTGTAATGTCTGCGTCTGATCCGTTGCCGCTTTCGTTGAAGGTTCTCAATGAGATTAATTTGGCCTTCCAGTTTATGCCCGCAACACCGAGCGCGTTATTACCGACTCCGGCTATAGTGCCTGCGACATGAGTCCCGTGTCCCTGAACGTCATGATAGGCTTTAGGGTCGAAGCCTTCCCTGTCATGGCCGACAAAATTCCGGCTGTATTCGTGTGAGAAATGTTCCTTCAAGTCTGGGTGATTGAAATCGATTCCCGTATCAATAACTGCTATCTAAACATCATCAGACCCTGTGCTTTTGTTCCATGCTTTAGGGGCGTTGATGGCTTCCATTCCCCAGAGGCGGTAATACTCTGAGTCATTGGGGACTTTAGGAAGGTTGAGCGTATATATGTGATTAAGCGAGGCGGCTAAAACGTCTGGGCGTGATTTAATTTTCCGGAGCAAATCATTTTCATTTTCTGTGTCGGAATGTACAACCATGAAAATTTTGTTCCCTGCGTCCGATAATGCGTCAAAAGTTTCAAGAACTCGTACATTCTGGGACTGGGCGAATGATTTAACGACTGAAAGGGATTTTACTCCGCCTGCTGTTTTTGCGGATTGTATTCGGACTCCTGAGTTGTTGCGGAGTACTACTATTACGTCCCCCGGCACTGCGTTTT
This sequence comes from Synergistaceae bacterium, assembly GCA_017448375.1. Lineage (GTDB taxonomy): Bacteria > Synergistota > Synergistia > Synergistales > Aminobacteriaceae > JAFUXM01. The sequence continues at coordinate 2,468 of JAFSLR010000082.1, forward strand.
TTGCGAACGCTGCGGAAACCGTGAGGGAGAGTAAGAATAATACTGCGAGTAATTTCTTCATCGTGCAAAAAAAACCTCCTGTATAAAATGTTAAGTTATACAGAAGGAATTATACTGCTATTTTGCTTATATTGGAGTGCGTTGTTTGGCGTGTTGTCTTTTGCGAAGGAAGTAAAAGCGTTGGGTTTGGTTGCAAATCATTCCGCAAGTGTCAGCATTTTCTTTCAGTGTAATAGAATGATATAATTAAAAATATCTTTGGGAGCTTCGGACAACTTAACAAAAAGGACTCGCCTGAAGCGGGGCAGTCATCCCCACCTCAAGAACTAAAGTCCTTTATGAATGGGAATTAGCGCATTTTGAAAAGCCATATTATTTCGGCTATTGCTGAACGCTCCAAGCAAATTGTCTTGTCTATGCAGGAAGAACAAAATTTTTTCGTCTTGGGAATGGAAGTTATGCCTGACCGTGTTCATTTGTTGCTCGATATTGACCCTACTATAGGCGTGAATGTAGTAGTATCAAGAATAAAAGGTAAGACAGCACATATTCTGAATAAAGAATTTTCGGAGCTGACAAGAAAACTTCCTACTCTTTGGACCAGAAGTAAATTTATTGCTACTGTTGGTAGCGTATTGCTTGAAGTAGTCAAAAAATATATAGAGGACCAGAAAAGGAATGAACAACGTCGCAAAAAATGAAACAATAAAGCGAGCTATGAAACTAACGCGAGAAAGACATAAAAGTATGATATGCCGAGTGTTTGAATTAAAATTAAATACTCGTAAAATGTCCAATACTCAAAAAGAACAACTGACCACGTATTTTCGCGAAGCTAAGTGGCGGCGTAATAGTATTATTGCGAATATCGAAAAAGCCGACAGAAAAGCTAAAAGCGCGCTTGTAAAAGTCGGAGAAGTATTTGAGGAGCGACAGTTCACGATACTAGGCTTACAAGTAATCCAAGATATTTATGAAAGGAGGCGTGAACACTCGCGACTTTAGTCGTTAGATGAAACGCCTTTAACTTTTTGCTATAATACCACTTAATTTAGCGGTTAG
>JAFSLR010000083.1 GCA_017448375.1 Synergistaceae bacterium
CCCGCCCCCTTACTTTACGACAGATCCGCGTCCGCCGCGTGCAGTGAGCGTTACTATTGCGAGGAGTGCAGCACCTGTAACGACATTCTGAATCGTTGTGGGTGCACCGAGAGCCACAAAGCCGTTGAAGATTATTGCGATGATGAACTCACCGATGACGATTGCGCTTATCGGGTTGCCGTACTTCCTGAAAGCTACCCCGAAGAACGTACCCATTAACGGCTGAAAGTTGCGGCTCATCGTTGACATGCCCGTTAAAGCCGTCATTGTCGTACCGTAAGACACCGTGAGCACGGCCATGATTCCCACAAAGAAGTGTAACAGCGCAAATCCTATCAGCTTATACTTTTTGACATCAATACCCATGTTCTTGGCTGTAAATTCGTTTGAGCCGATAGCGTTGCAGTAAGTTCCGATTCGGGTGTAGTTGAGAATGAACCACATCAAAGCAAACGCGAGTCCCGCAAGAATGATATTGCCCGGCGCGCCCGAAAAGAATCTCAATTCAGGTGCTAATGTCTGTTTCACTCCTCCGGCCGCGAAAACCGCAACGCTCTCAAGAATGAGCATTATACCGACAGTAACAATCATTGACGGGACATTGAGCTTGTTATACAGGAAGCCGATTATGATTCCGATTACCGTACCGCAGCCCAGACAGCCGACAATGAATCCGACATAGCCGAGTTTCTCCGAGAGGATAACGCCTACGATTGATGAGAGAACGATGTTTGCGCCGACAGCGAAGTCAAACAGTCCCATTACGACAATGAAATACAATCCGCAACCGCCGACAGAATATATGATTGACGACTGGAAGTAAGAGAAAAGATTTGCGGGGCTTCCGAAATTCGAGGGCGTTAGGACTTTGAAGAGGGCGTAAAAGAAGATTACCATTGCCGCAAGAATCATGAAGCCGAAAAAGCGCGAGTTCTTGAAACCTTGCATGAAATATTCACATCCTTATTCAACAAAAAAAACAGAGCCGGAATTTTGCGGACTCCGACTCTGCACATGACATTGTTACAGCCTACTTTGAATGACGCTCTACAACGTCTTCAACCGAGAGTTTTGCACAGGCCGCAGCGAGTTCGTCATAGCTGAGTTCGGCAAGTGCTTTGATTTCTTCCTCGTTGTAGGGGAGAGCGTCGCCCGTGAAGTATTTCGCGTACTTCTCGTAGTCCTCAGGGGAGGCAACATACATGTACGGGAAGACCATATCATGGAAGCTGGTTGTGCTGGGCTCGAATTTCCCGCGAATCGTGTTGTAAACCATGAGGAACGCGAAGAACGGGTCAGCATAATGTCCGCCGGACTCAGCTGCCATTGCGCCGGATTTGAGTTTTGCGTCAAGGTCGGGAAGGAAGTCCGTTGATACGACTGCGATTTTCCCCGTGAGACCTTTTGCTTCGATTGCCGCGATTGCACCCAGAAGTGTATCACCGCCGCCGCCCGCAACTATGAGCGCGTCAATGTCGGGGTTCGCGTCAATGATTGCCTCTGCTGTGGCGCGTCCTGTATCGGTTGTTGTGCGCCCGTACTGAGGGTCAAGCAATACCACTTTGTCATCGGGGTGCTCAGCGTTCCAAGCCTCGACTCCGGCCTTGTAACCTGCCCAGCGTCCGAGGAATGTTGCGTCGCCGGGTTCCCAGCCCTCAAGACCGATTTTGCGGCAGCCCTTCTGACTCGCGAGAATGAGAACGAGATTTTTCCCGTTGTCGAACTCTGACTCATGTACTGCACCGACATAGTATTTTGACTCGCAAGCCTGCTTGTATTCATCGGGGTTAGCGTCCTTGTCGATTACGCGGAAGAACTGAGCAACATACACTTCGTTCTCATCGCAAGTCTTGATGACTGATCCCATTTCGGCGGAAGCTGAGTTGCAGATGATTATTCCGTCGCACCCTGCAAGGGCTAACGTTTCCGCGCTTGATGTAACCTGCTCTGAGATATGAGCCTGGTCGACCCACTGAGTCTCAACGCCGAGAGCTTTTGCGGCCGCGTCAATCATTCTCTTGCATTCACTGCCGAGAGTGTCTGTTGATGACCAGATGGAGATTCCGATTTTGATGGGAGCTGAGAACGCCGGAGCCGCCCCGAAAATCATTGATACTGCGAGAAGTAATGCGATAATTTTTTTCATGATATGAATTTATCCTCCTGTTGATTGATTCCTGCGTTAATACCTGCGCTGTGAGATTACGTCAGCGGCCTTCACTGATTTGACTGTTCCGAGATCGATTCCGCCGTCAACATCAAAAACGCCTTCTTCGGGGTGAACGATTTCCTTGCTGAACTTTTCGCCCTTTTCGAGAGCCTCAATCGTCGGAACAACAAACGCCCCGTAAAGCGGTGTGCATTCAACCGTGCAGTTCATTTCGCCCGCAACAATCGCGTCAAATGCTGCCTTAACCGAGTCGCAGCCTACGATGATAATATCTTTGCCCGGGACTTTTCCGGCGGCTTTGATTGCGTCAATCGCTCCGAGTGCCATATCATCATTCTGTGCGATGAGTACATCAATTTTCGGAATCGACTTGAGCCAGCTCTCCATAACGGCCTGACCTTCAGCGCGCGTGAAGTTTCCTGACTGCTGACCGACAAGTTTCAAATGCGGATATTCTTTGAGGGCTTTAAGGTTGCCTTCAGTGCGTCCGGTCTGTGCTGAAGCTCCGGTAGTGCCTTCCATGATTACGACATTGACATCTTCATCACCGCGACCGATCTTCTTGAGGTATTCACCTGCCCAAGCTACCTGCCTTCTTCCTTCCTCAACGAAATCTCCGCCGAACGCCGCAACGTAGTCGATTTTGTCAGCGCAGTCGGGTATACGGTCGATGAGGAGCAACGGAATTTCGGCCTCGTTGACTTCCTTCAAGACTTCGTCCCAGCCTGTTGAAACAACGCCCGTGAAGAGTATGTAGTCAACGTTCTGTGTGATGAAGTTGCGAAGGGCTTTGATTTGGTTCTCCTGCTTCTGCTGGCCGTCATCATAGACGAGTTTCCAGCCCGGGTGATTCTCGATTGCCGAGCGTAAATCGTCTGTGTTGGCTGTTCTCCAGTCTGATTCCTGGCCGATCTGCGAGAACGCGATCACGATATCTTTGGCACTCGCTGCCGAAACGCAAACGAGAAGCACAAGCGCAAGGGTGAAACATAAAACTTTCTTCATTAGAAAATTCCCTCCAAGCTATAAATTTGTTTGTATAATTGAGATGTAAAAATGCTACAACAAACATGCAAAAATTTCAATTTGTAAAGGGGCCGAAATTTCATGATAGAAAAAAGTTTATTCGGAGTCCTTTCCAACGGCCGGCAGGTTCATAATTACACTTTAACCGATGAGAATGGGCAGAGCGTAGTTATGTCTGAATACGGCTGTGCGATTCTTGAGATTAATGTTTTCGGGAATGACGGAGAACTTCATGATGTTGCACTCGGTTATGACTCGCTTGAAGAGTATGTGAATGACACGCGGTATTTCGGAGTTACGGTCGGGCGTTACGCGAACAGAATCGCGGGGGGAATGTTCGTACTTAACGGCGTGAAGTACAGACTGCCCAAGAATGACGGAAACAATACGCTTCACGGTGGCTTCAACGGTTTCGGGAAAAGGGTATTTGACTCGGAGTGCGAGAATGATACAGTCATATTCACGCTGAAGAGTCCAGACCTTGACGAGGGGTTTCCGGGAAATTTCACGCTGCGTGTTACGGTTTCATTTAAGGGGGGACGCTTGCATATGGGCTACGAATATGTTTGCGACAAGGACACGCCCGCGAACATCACCAATCACAATTACTTCAACTTAAACGGGCATGGCCGGGGCTCAATCCTGAATCACTATGTGAGTATCAACGCTGAGAGATATTGCCGGGCAAACGATGAGTTACTTGCGCTTGCACCGTGTGCTGATGTTGAGGGAACGCCGTTTGATTTCAGGAACGCACGAAAAATCTTCAGCGGGGTAAAATCCTATTCGCCCGAAATAATAAGCGCAGGAGGCGGATACGATCATTGCTACGAGATTTCCGGGACAAAAGCGGCAATAGCTCAAGGTGATGTTACGGGTATAAAGCTGGAAGTATTCTCCAACATGCCCGCAATGCAATTCTACACGGGGAATCAAATCGGCCATGTTCGCGGGAAAAAAGGAGCTATCTACAACAGCTTTGACGGATTCGCGATGGAGTGTCAGCAGTTCCCGAACGCAATAAATGAGCCGTCCTTCCCTGATTGCGTAATCAAGGCAGGACAGCCCGTGAAATCATACATCGAATACAGCTTCAGCCGTTAATTTTTCTGGCCGTAATAAG
>JAFSLR010000005.1 GCA_017448375.1 Synergistaceae bacterium
TGAACACACTACGAAGGTCGGTTTTAATTTCCAGTATATGTTCGGAAATTACGGCATAGGCAAGAGCGGAGCAAAAGTTGATACGGATCACCAGTGGAGCTGGGAAGGGTCAAGAAATAACGTGTTGAACAGCACGTTCACCAAGGGCGATAAACTTTCAGTAACGTTTGCAGACCCCGTAAAAGCAAAAGGCATGGCAGGAATTATCAATAACGTTGCATTCTCTACAACGTATCAGGCTTATATCAACCCGAACGGACTCATGAAAATGGGTTTTGCCGTGAACTTGCAGGGCGGCGGCTCACCAACTCCGTTATTATGGCGTGAAAGTGTCTACAACGTCAGCGCAGATCCGGCCTTCGTGCTTCCGAACAAATTCGCTGTAACGAAACAGGGCGTAGTTGTAAATCCTGACAAACTCAGCGCAACTTCTGTCAGAGGCGTTGAGCTTTACGCAATGTACGAGGGCAAGCAACTAATTCTGCCCGCTCCTTTCTTTGCTAAGGGGTCAACTTATGTCTTGTCATTCCCGATTTACAACGCAAGTTTTGTTGATGTGCCATCGTTCAAAGTCAGGCTGTCTTACGCTCCCTATAAGGACAGACACGACGCTTCAAAGTTCGTGAAGATTGACGAGGTTACAATCTCAACGCTTAGGGGCTGGACTCAGGGCAGTGAAGCTAACAAGACATACGCAAACTTCACGTTTACCGTTCCTGATAGTGCGGCATTCGGCGATCATGTTTTCTTAGCAGAGATTGACCCGGACAACGCGATAAAAGAAGTCCACGAGGAATGGAGCGAAAAAATACCGGGCGGAAATAACACAGGAATATTTATCTTCCCGATTATGGACGCTAACGGCAATAACCCTAACAACACTTCAAAGCGTATCGACAGCTCTGACGTAAAAGCAACTGTGAAAGTCGGAAGGGAAAGCAGCGTCAAATCTTCTGCTGCTGATGATGACTATGACGGCAATTTTGAAGAGTATGAGCCTCTTGAATGGATTGACTACGAATCAGGCGGAAAACTTTATAACTACATAATGAGGCAGTCTGATCCGGTCGAGATAAGAGTCAATCTTGACTACATCGCAAATGTTGAAGCGGGCTTAACTTTGTTTGAGGTCGTTCAGGAAGTTGAAGAAGACGGCGTAAGTTTTGACGAAGTTTATTACGAGGACAGCTACTATGTAACAGCAGGCACAGAGAACGAGACAGATTACAGCTTCTACTTCATTATCTCATCTGAAGACATTAAGGACGCAAAAGCTGTCAGACTTGACATCACAGACATTGACGACTTAACCTCAGATGACGAGACATATACGGTCTCAATCCCGTTAATCGTAAAGGGTTCAGACAATGATGACGGTAGCGAGGACAGCGAAGAGTTTATCAGCGGTGTAGGGAGTCCCGGCAGCGGCTGTAATTCCGGGCTTACATTCTATGTTGCTGCTTTGCTGGCTGTGATTCTGTTCGCGTTCTCAACCTCAAAGAGTAAATCACGTTAAGTCCTGAAATATTACCGTTGCTGAGTTTGGCGACGGTAGTATTTTTTACTTTCAAAGGAAGTGTGAATTATGATGAAAAATAAAAGTTTCATTCTAGCGTTATTGTTGGCGGCTTTAACATCAGCTTGTGCCTTCTCAATGCCCGTAACCCTTGCTGAGTATGAACAGAAGCGTCAGGAAATACTTTCAGCAAACATTCATGCCTCATCAGAAATTTTGAGCGAGGCCGAACAGGAAGCAGACAGACGGCTTGAAATCCTCAAGAAGCTGACGAATTACAGACCCGATAAACCGTTCTATGAGTTTGTCAGCCCGGAAAATGATCAGGCAGTGAAGACGGATTTATATTATTTCCTGCGTCAAATGCCAAAGGGAGCGAGCCTTCACAGCCATTCTACAGCATTATTGAGCGCAAATGAATTTTTTGACCTCTGCATGAACACTCCGAACGTGTATATATTCACAGCTCAAAATAACAGCGAACATCTTCACGGTGAATTAATGTTCGTTAAGAAGGGTTCAAGAGTCCCGGAAGGTTTCGAGACTTTCGCGACAGCAGCAAAAAATTTAGGTCGCTGGGACATTCTCAAGGCATGGACTATCGGAGCTGAAGATAAAGATAAAAATGCTTGGGACGTTCTCAGGGATGAATTTGCGATGGTGCGGAAAACTATCAAGGAGCCTGAAGTTTTTGCAGAATATTTCAGACGCGCATTCATGGAACATGCAAGAGACGGGCTGCAGCGTCTTGAAGTCAGAGTCAGTTCCTCAGAAGTAACAGAGGAAAAATTACAAATGCTGCTTGATGCTTATCGTTCAGTGAAGAAAGAATATCCCGATTTCACGATGAAATTTATTGTGAACGAGACAAAGAGGAACTCAAACAATACCGTAGAGAAAATTCCCGGATTAATCGACACTGCGGGAAAATTAGCGAAAGATTATCCTGATTTATTCATCGGCATTGACCTTGTGGGTGAAGAGGACAGAGAAATCCCTCTGAAAAATTTTGCTGGAGAGTTCATCAAAGCCAAGAAAGAAGGTAAAACTTTCAATCTTTATCTTCATGCAGGAGAGAGCCAGCGTCCCGAAAACGACATGATGATTGACGCGTATATTCTGGGAGCTAAACGCATTGGACACGGATTTAATCTGTTCCGTTACCCGGAGCTTGAGAAAAAGTTAATCGAGAATCACATTGCTCTCGAAGTCTGCCCGATAAGCAACCAGTTGTTAGGCTACGTCTCTGATTTAAGAGATCACCATGCAAAAAATTATTTGAAGCGCGGAGTCCCGGTTGTGCTTGCTCCTGATGACCCGTTCATGTTCAGCACAAGGGGTTCGACCTATGATTTTTACGCGGCTGTTCTTGCGTGGGATTTGGGACTTTCTGAACTCAAGCAACTTTGCATTAACTCAATCGAATACTCCGGCGGAACTGATAACGAGCGTCAAGAGTTAAAAGCAGTCTGGCAGGAATCATGGGATGAGTTTATAAAACGCTGGTCAGAACCTTCCGGGCTTGATCCTCTTTCGGAATTATATTTTTACGAGACCGACAAATCAAAGATTATCCCTGTTGAGAAGCTGAGAATTGTTGAAACCGTAACTCCTGAAAGTGTCGCCAGAGCTGAAAAAAATATGTGGCGTGCCTTAACTGGAGAAATTTCAAGGCGTAAACCTTTAACAGTAGTCGCACGTAATGACGGCAAGGGAACATATTGTGTTTTTGACGGCAACAACACTTACTCGGCAATCATAAAGCGCGGAGTGAAAAATATTCCTGTCGTTGAAGTTCCAAGACCCTATCAGAAAGATGTAACGACTCTTGAGGGACTATACGAGATGAACAGGGAAGCTCAAGACGAATTTAACGCGCTCATGCTCGCTCTTCAGCAAGAATTAGGCGGTGAGTTAAAAGTTCGTCCGAGTCTGAAAGGCGAGGCAAGAATTCGTGAGAAAGCAAAGAATCAATTTGACGGAGATTACAGCCGGGTTATTGATGTCCTTGCAGGCACATTAATTTTTGAGTCTGAGGCAGAAATCTTGAACGCTGTCGAAAAACTCAAGGCACGAGACGATGTTGTATGGATCGGCGACAGATGGAATAAGCCTATGGACGGCGGTTATCGGGACTTCTCGATTAATATCCGAATGAGCAACGGCGCAATCGTTGAGCTTCAAATACACCACAGGGGAATAATCGAAGCTAAAGAAGGCGAATCAGGTGAAGGATTAGGACATTTGATTTATATCTTCATGCGTACAAATCGTTACCGTGATGATATGGTTGAATGTGTAGATGAAGCCATGAAAGTCAGCGAATTGGTTTATCGGGCCGGGCTGTTGGGAAAATTGTCAGACATGGACGCTAAAGACAAAGCCTCAGCCTTAGAGATAGCGCGCCGTCTTTCGAGCCAGACTTCAGCGCGTGAGGCATCGACTCTTTTGAGTGAACTGTCAGGCATAATCTTAAAGACTTTAGGGCCGGACTCGTCGAAATCCATAGCTCCTGATGAACGAAATTCAACAACGAATGCAGTTCCTTCACCATCATCAAAATAATTCAGCATGTAAACGCACCTCTAATTCATTTTTATGAGATTATATCAACTCATTATAAAAATGCCCTTACATTTGTGAGGGTATTTTTATGTGTTCTTATTTATTGATTTATATTTATGAGTATATTATGCTATTTTAAGATAATATTATTTAATTTAGTAGTATAATATATAAAATACATAGTTTATATAAAATGGAGATGATGAAAATAATCCGAATAGCGGTAGCGAACCAGAAAGGCGGAGTAGGAAAGACCACGACAAGTATTTGCGTAGCGCAGGAGCTGAAAAGTCGAGGCTTCAAAGTTTTGCTTATAGATACAGACGCGCAATGCAATAGCACAAGATTCTATGAAGCGCGGACAGAAAAAGAAGCGACAGTGTTAGACATATTTTGTGGAGATGAGCGAGCGTTAAATTGTGTTCAGCGTACGGAAAAGGGAGACATAATAGCGTCAGATAAGTTGTTATCAGGGGCAGAAACGATGGTGAAAGTAGATGAGCGAAGATTTACGCATCTGAAACGCTCGCTGAAAAGCGTAGAAGGCGAATATGACTACATAATAATAGATACGCCGCCATCGATAGGAGTAGCGTTGAAAAATGTGCTTGCGGCAGTGGACTACGTGATAATCCCCGTAGAAGAATCTGGCTGGTCGTTGGATGGTTTGATGGATTTAGCGACAGCGTTGGACTTGGCGCGAGATAACAATGAGGTATTGCGAGTAGCTGGAATATTGACAGTGAAAGCGAAGGAACGGACGCGAAAATCGAAACGAATGGGAGAATTATCAGCTCAAGTAGCCGAAAAGCTGGGAACAAAATGCTTTAGTACGAAAATCCGAGAGAGTGTAGCATGTACGGAAGCCCTAACGGAATATTATGTACCACTACAAGAGTATGCGCCGAAGAGTACGACGGCAGAGGATTATAAAAATTTTGTGGATGAGCTAATGGAGGAGCTAATATAATGGCAAAAGGGACATATCCGAACAAGGCGGCGCAAAATGTAGCAGAATTTCGATCAGAAGCGGAGGTTGATTCGAGAAAAGCAGAAAAAAAGAAAAGTGGTCGTCCCTCGAAGGGCAAAGTGCATAAAATATCGCTGTCAATCCCGGTAGAAATTTACGAGGGAGTGGAATTGGCCTCGTACTTTTTCAGGGGAAATATGACAGCGTACATCAATAACCTGATACATCGAGATTTGGAGAGGAATCTTGAGAAGTACCGAGAGTTTAAGACAATGATGGAAGAAATGAACCAAACGTTATAAAAATACTAGGGCATATGGGCATGAGAATGGGGACAAGTTTTATCTTTCTATATCAACAGATTCATAAGGTTCTGCGGGAAAATCATCATCTTTAACCACAATTAATCACCGCCGTAGAGTGTATATAAATTCGGCGGTGCAAACGTTCGAGTTTTAAGAGTTAAGCATCATAATATGCGAATATCATCCAATGAAAGGTTTGTAGCTTGATGAATATCATTGTCGCTCAAGCCCATTTTACGTAAGCGTCTAGCGGTGTCAAGTTTTTCTTCCCTCCGCCAACGTTCCTCACTAACAGCGATACCTTCTTTAATGCCCGCGTTGTAAATAGTTTTACCTTCATGTTCAAGAACCTGACCGCCCATAATATCACTCACTCCTTTTTTAACATTTTTATATTTAGCGGCTAAATTTTCAAGAACCTTTTTACTCATATCGAGAATGGTTCTTCTATAGTAAGCAGATATTAATCCATTGTCCACAGCATTTTCAAGCCGTAGCATGAAATCAACATATACACTTTTCAAGCTCTCTAACGCTTTCTTATCTTTGTTGAACTTCGGGAAGTCGTCCTCAAGGTTGAAGATGTAGAAAGGTAGAAGGAAGAAGAGATTTTTGTCGAAAAGCTGTTGCAAAGAGTAAGCGTTGACTTTGATGATATGTACATCGAAGCTGACGGAACCGCCCGGAGTATTAATGATGATGTTCATGTAGTCAGGAGTATTGCTGTTTGAGCGCAGGAAGAGGACAGCGGCATTAGGGATGGTAACGATGAGCTGGTAATTGGAGACAGTGCCGGAGTCAAGAGCTTCCTGAGTAATGTACTCAAAAATTCTGATGAGCATAGTATCGTCATTCTTTGATTGGCATTCGATGATGAATTTCTCTTCAGAGCCATCATTAGAGATAATGGAGAAAGAGCTGTCGGTGATTCTTTTCTGTTCGTGGCCATCCTGCTGGTTGATGAAATGCTCGTTAGGACGGAAAACAATCTTCTCGCTGCCTGTGTAATGTTTGCCGAAAACTTCATTGACAAGAGGAATGAGAAGCGTAATGCAGTCATTCATCATTGTTCTGTAGACATCATCATACGGTGTGGATTTCTTTTTCATAGAAGCCATCTCCTTAACGAGAAATTATACATGAAGGAGATGAAAAGAGCGTCAAAATTACGTTCTATCTGCGGTCTATGGCGAGTAAGTGGTTCATCCTGTAGAGCAATCTAGCCCGCTTCTTGTATTCTCTTTAACTTATATTACTTGCTAAGACGAACATATGACGGTAATATGTCCGGCAACGAAGGAGGAGAACAGGATGAACACAAGTTACACATTTTACAAAGACGGAAAGAAATACAGCAGCACGGGAGCGAATCGTTTTGAAGCGCAGGAAAACATTGAACTGCAGTGGGGAATCAGCCTGAAGGGAGCCAAATTCGAGGAAATCTACAAACTGCGAGTAGTAAGAACGGAAAAAGTGAGATAAAGATGCCTATCGGCCTCTTTTCTTATCTGCGGTCTAAAGCGAGGATGTAATTCATTCTGTAGAGGAGTCTTGTCCGTTTCCGCAGTGCTTTCTTAGCCGCGATTCTTTCCAGAAATCTTATCAAAGTCTTCATGCTACAGCACCCTCACGACATCATAGCCATTGCGCTCCAGCTCACGCACCCAGCGGTTCATCAAATCCCAGTCGAGGCAGTTGAATGTAATGCCGTAAGCGTTCTCCAGCTTGTTCCTCATCTCCCAAAGGATGTGTCCGATGCCCGCGTTAGTTCTGTCGTAGCCCCATCCCGTCATGACCTCACAGCCTTCAATGGGAAAGCCGTACTCATTAGTAGCGTAGAACATAACTGCAACGGTTGTAGCTTTCTTAGTGTGGCGGGCAGTGATTTTGCCTCTCTGCTCTCCGTCTTTGCTAATGAGCCAAGCTGAAACTTTGCGCTCGACAATCTCAAATTCCTTGCTGGTTTTAGTCAACATTATCTCCCCTTTCTTTAACTCCTGCTTTCGTCAAAATGTAGTCAGCAGCCCTGTTAGCGTCAGCGGCGGCTTTGAAGATGGCGTTGCTGTCGTTCCTGATGCATTCAAGCCACCCGTCAACATAAGAAGCGTGGTTTTTGAAGACTTCCTCACTCTGTGGGATTTTGGCGGCGCAGGAAATGAACATGCTTCCGATTTCAGCGACCAGCTCTTCACGTGCGTATGAGACAGTGTGTCTCCCGCCGTAGATGTTGCGCTTGAGCCTGCTTGAATGCCCCGTCCAGTGAGTCAGCTCATGCAGAAGCGTGGAGTAGTAGCCCGTTGCATTGAAGAAGTCTCCCTTTGGCGGCATGTGAATGGAATCTGTAGAGGGCTGATAGAAAGCTCTCCCGCCTCCGTAGATAATCTCCGCCCCGCTCGCCGATATGATTTTCTCAGCGGTCTCGTGAGCTTCAATTTCGTTAACGGGCGGCGGAGTGTATTCGCCGATGCCGTCAACCTGTGAGGCGTGAAAAACGGTGAAGAACCTCTGAACGACAGCCACGACTTTGTCCTGCTCCTCAGTGTCTACGATGGGCTTCCACAGTGTAACATGAGTTCCTTTCGCGCCCTTCTTGACCCTGAGACCGTGTTCTTCGGCCTGATGGACAGTCATCCAGCGCGGATCGATACCGCCGTCCAGAGCCAGCCCCTTAACGGTGAGGATTAAAGTGTTGATGCCGGAATACTCGCGCCCTGATATGTTCTTGGGAGCTTCTCTTCCCCGCCACGGGCGAGACTGTACAATGAACTGTGTAAGAGGAAAATACACAGGAGGTAAGCATAATGGAAGAAGCCAGACAGGAAAAACTCAAGATTAGCAACGATTTGCTAGATGCCATGCTCGTTGGGGTCAAAACTCAGGAGGACTTATGGGGCAAAGATGGCATCATCACTCAGATAAGCAAGGCTCTGTTAGAACGTATCCTTAACGCCGAGATGGATTTCCACCTCAATAACACAGACGAAGGACGCGCAGCGGGCAACACAAGGAACGGATACGGCA
>JAFSLR010000006.1 GCA_017448375.1 Synergistaceae bacterium
GTTCTTGTTGACCGTGAAGAATTGCCGACAGTCGATAATTAGTTCATGGAAATTTGCCGAGTCCAGAACGGGAGCGCAGGATGGCCGCTGAATATTTTTCTCACGCCTGAGGGAAGGCCGTTTTTCTGCACAACATGGCTTCCCAAACGCACAACAGGACAAATGCCGGGCATAACGGAACTTTTGCCGCGAGTCAAATGGTTATGGCACATGCAGAGAAATGATGTCGAACGTTCAGCGAATGATCTTGCGGAAATGGTGAAGGAACGCTTGAGCATTTTGTCAGGGGAAAAATACAAGTCTTCCGGGCGTATAGGCAAGTTTACGGCGTATGAGGCATTGAATGACATGCGCTCAATTTTTGACGTACGCTGGGGCGGTTTCGGAACGTCGCCGAAATTCCCGGAACATGACAAACTTCTATTCCTGCTGAAACAGGCCGAAGATGAATCCGGCGCATCAAAGCGCGACAAGTCAGACGCTCTCACAATGACGGATATAACTTTGCGGCGAATGTGGCGCGGGGGTATTCATGATCATTTGGGCGGAGGATTCTCGCGTTATTCGGTTGATGAACAGTGGCTAGTTCCTCATTTCGAGAAGCTGCTGTGCGATAATGCTATGCTCCTTTTGTCGGCCTCAATGTCTCAAAGGCTGGTGCAAAACTCTTTTCACAGATTGTTTGCTGAGGATATAATATTCTGTCTGACGAAAGATTTTACTGACAGCACGTCATATTCTCAGGGTTTCAGGTCAGCGATTGACGGTGATACCCAAGACGGGGAAGGCCGATATTACTTGTGGAACGAGAACGAGATTAAAGCATTACTGCCGGAAGGCGACGCGGGATTATTCTGCGCGGCTTACGCTGTACTTCCGAGCGGTAATTTCGGGAGCGAGCTTGCCGGGTCTCAAATGAGCTGGAATATCCTCTATGAGGCTTCAACTGTTACGGAGCTTGCACGGCGTTACGGCATTAAGGGGGTTGAGGTAGGACAGAGATTGTACGAGGCGCGGAAAATACTTCTTGATTACCGCGATAAACGTTACCCGTTAAGGAGTGATAACAAAATTCTGATGAACTGGAACGGCTTGATGATTGGGGCGTTGTCTCATGCGTCAGTCTCATTTGATGTTCCCGAATGGAGAGAGATTGCGGAACGTTCAGCACTATTCATCACAAAAAATTTCCCGAACAAAAACGGCACATGGTACAGGCGATGGATTGACGGCAAAACGGAAATTGAAGCAACAGCTGAGGATTACGCATATTTCTTGTGGGGAATTGTTGAGCTTTACAAGTCGGCAAAACATTTCAACGCGGGCGAAAAGCAGTTGGGCGACTGGCTGAAGACTGCGCAGACTCTTGCGGACATTCTCACGGAAAATTTCTGGGACGAAAAGTTAGGCGGTCTCTTCATGGCCGTGAATGACCCGAAAATTTTTGCGCGTATGAAAACCTCTGAGGATATGAACTCGTTACCCTCAATGAATGCGCTTGCGGCTATGGCGTTAAGTGAGCTTTCATTTTTGACGGAGGACAGGAAGTATTCTGATTTTGCGCGTAAAATTATAGGGTGTTTCGCGCGTTACGCCCGTGAGAATCCTCTGCGTTGCCTGTCGATGATTACGGCGGATATGACGTTCAAGCCCTTTAAGCCCGTCAAGAAGCCCGAACCTGAACCCAAGCCCGTACCGACAGATGAGGAGCTCAACCGCGAAGAACCGCAAGAGATTTCCCGCGAAGAGCCCAAAGAAGATAGGAAATCAGCACGGGCATCAAGGCGTTCAAGCTCGGCAAAAACGCAGGAAACATCATCGTCATCATCAAGGGCAGCAAGAAGAAGTGCAAGACCTCACAGAACACGTGAGAAATAAAATACATTAGGAGGAATCTATTTTGTACAGATTAAGGAAAGCCGCATTATTATTGAGCGTTGTTGCGCTTGTCGCTTTAACGGCAGGGGTTTGCTCTGCGGATTACCAGTTTGATGATTTGCCCGGGCCAAGCGGAGTCAGCTCCCAATGGATGGTCATCAACGACACAAACGACACATTCGGCGCGTCATATTCTGAGCCTGTGAGGATTTCTGCCGACTTGCTGACATCGGGTACGGCGATTCTCAACGTCCTTAGCGGGAACTCAGTTAATACGGTTGAGGACAGAAACTTGCAGACATTCTTTCTTGTTCTCTCTGAGGGTCAGGGAGAATTTGATATGAATATGCGTTCTCAGACTCTCGATTTTGACGTAAGCACACCGAATCTCGGAATGAGTACCATCGTCAACGAGAATATGACACCGTATATTGACACGAAAGAGCCGGATCAGTCGAACAACTCAACATCTGAATGGAAAAATTATCACTTCCAGATTTCGAGGCAGAACGACAGAAGCACATATGACACAGTGATACAGTCATTCTACTTCCAGCAGAACCCCGACAAATCACCCTCTCAGGGAATCCCCCGTCCAATGGTAATATCAAACGTCTATTCAGGTACAGCAGCAGACGGACAGGCACCCCTTGTTGTGAGAATGTCATTGAGAGATTCTTCCGGGCCTGACGGGAATATGATTGCTTACGACCGCGCTACGTGGACGATGAATCAGAGCAAGGCTGTCGGAAATAATCAGTGGGTATTCGTCCCTGTCGATGACCTTAACACGGACAACGCAAGAATCGAATATTACCTCACAACCGAAATCGCAAACAACACTTCATACCGTTACGCGGCGAGATATTACGACAGCACAGGCGATACAGTTCCCCCAGCAAGATGGAAGTTTGATATTTTCCGCCCGCAGGGTACAACGAACATTCCGCGTGAGTTCCTTCTTGCGGCCGA
>JAFSLR010000084.1 GCA_017448375.1 Synergistaceae bacterium
ACACGCGCAAGCACCTTTTTCGCCTCATTCCCGAAACGCAGCGCATGTTCCAGCGAGCTTAACACACCGTAAACGTAATAGAATATATCCTCCTTCGTTATCGCTGAGTCCCCGTAATGAGTCCGAAATTCAACGAGCGCAGAGTCGCTTATCCCGTCATGACGCACAAGACCCGACTCAAACAATCTCATTTGCTCGCCCCGGGTGTACCAGTACAGCGGAAAACATTGACCGTTCATCATCATCTGCACTTCTGGTATGCAGTCTGTCATCAAGACGCTGAAATCTTTTTTTGACCCGATACCCGGAATGCTTATCACCAAATTTTTTGTGTCATGCTCCGGGAAAATCGAGAACATACGGTGAACGCTGTTGTTGAATATGCCGCTGAAGTATAAATACTCCTTCACATACGGACGGTATAATGACACTCTCACAGCCCCGTCAAGAAATTCGCCGTGTGTGTTGCGCGTAAAGTGCCTGAACAAATTGCTGTCCCACGAAATTTTAGCCGGATCATTCGTAACAAAGTCTGCAATTCTTCCTTCACCGCTCAGATTCCATCTCTCACGCTCAGAATTGTAGACCTCAATCATTCCGGCCATGTTCGCGCAGAGACTCTCACGTGAAAAGTTATAGCACCATGAATCACGATTCGTTTTGACTCCCGCCGAATATCTTTCCTCAAAAATCGCCGGCCTGTCTTCTTTCTTGTTTCCCAAGTTCACGAACTCCGAATATATTTCCGCCCTCTGCGTTACCCAGTCGCCCGCGTCATTCGGTCTAATCCTCCGCATTAATCCCGCCGAAATCATTTTCCCGAAATCGCCGAGCCTCTCAAGTTCCGCAAGTTTCTCATCACGCTTCATATAGTCGCCGACCTCGTAATAATATATCTCGCACGGTTTCCCCTTCCTGCTTTCGTCCTTAACGAGCATAGTTACAGCTACAGGACATTGACTCCCCTCGCCGAAAACTTTTTCTCCTTCCTTGCGCCAATCCGCTGCTCTCTGATTGCCTCTAAGGTTGAAGATGTAAATGTACGCAAAATCTTCCGCAAGACATTTCCGCATTCCGTCCGCGCTGTTTGAGTCGATGAATGATCCGTTTGTTACGAAGCATATAACGCCCCTTGAGCCTTTGAGCCTTTCAGAAGCCCATTTGAACGCAAGAATGTAGCTGTCATAAAGAGAGTTTTTGTTCGTGGCTGTACTTTCTTTTGCGTAAGAGCTTTTGACGAGTCCTCTTAACGCCGGATAAATTGTGTTCTGGTTATTGTCGTTTGCATTTTTCTGCCCGACACTGTAAGGGGGATTGCCTATGATGATGTTTACGTCTGACTGAGTCTCTTTGTGGGCGCGTTCTCCGTTCTCGCGGAAAATCGGGTGAAGTACTTGCTGTTGTGCCAGCGGGTCAAGCATGAAAGTGTCAGCAAGAACCATTCCGGGAAATTCTGAATATTCGCCGTCATTAATCTGTGTGAAAGCTGCCTCAATGTTTACGGCTGAAATGTAATACGGAAGGAGGAGAATTTCATTTGCGAAAATTTGCCCGTTGTTGTATTTCCATGTGAGTCTGCCGCGCTTTATTATGCCTGACTGAATGAGTCTTGCTGTGAAAGTTCCGGTGCCGCTGAAGGGGTCAAGAATCTGAACATTATACGAGGCGAGTCCTTCATCGATATTGAGAATGTTACGTACAGCCCAGTCTGAGCTTTTGAGAATGAAGTCAACGATTGCAACGGGAGTATAAACGATTCCGAGTTTCTGCGCCATTTTAGGGAATGCGATTCGGAAGAAGCTGTCATAAATTTGGCGTATTACTTCCTGTTTTCCCGTGTCAGTTTTTACCGCGCTTACTTTACTTCGGACATCTGCGTAAAACTTTTCGAGCCTTGAGTCGTCAGCCTTGAACCCGAAAGACGCTAGACGGGATATTATTCTCTGCAGGGCCTGTGATACTGGGTTAAGGTGTGAAAATTCGGTGAAGAGTTCATCAAAGACTCGTTTGCTTACGATGTGCTGAGCGAGCATAGATACAGCGTCATCATTAGAGATTGACGGGTTAATCGTGTGTCGAAGGTCATCGGCGAAATCGTTGAAGGCAATTTTTGCGCCTGGAATTTCGAGTGCTGACTGTAGGCTCTGAGTGTGAGAGTCTGCGACAGCTGCGAGGTCAGAGACCCATTTGTCCCAATACTCACGGTCGCCGCATTTCCGTACCATTCTGACATAAACGGCCTGTTTCCATGCGTCAATTTCTTCCGGCGTGAAGTATTCTGTGAGTCTTGGGTGGCCGATGACTCTTACTTTGTCGGATTTCCCGTTGAAGTCGAGACTGTTAATTGTGGCGTTGAAGTTGTCATCATGAGAGCGGAGAGCCTGCAATACTTCCCAGACTGCTTTGTATTCTTTGCTGTTGTCGAGTTCCTCATATGGAATTTCGCCGGGTTTTATTGCGACGGGGAGAATGACATAGCCGAAATTTTTCCCTTCAGCCTTACGCATGACTCTTCCGACCGACTGTACGATGTCAATCTGTGAACGTTTCGGGCTGAAGAATATAACGGCATCGAGTGCGGGAACGTCGACACCTTCGGACAAACAGCGGGCGTTAGAGAGAATGCGACATTCTCCGGGGGCCGGGTCATCTTTGAGCCAGCGAATGACTCTTGAGCGTTCTGAGGCTGACTGTGTGCCGTCAATGTGCTGTGCTTTGAATGAGATTTCAGCGGGAGATTGTGAGCCGTCAATGGGAGTCGTTGTTACGGTGCCGGGTATATGGGGCTTAAAGACATCTCTTGACTCAATGATTGTGCTTGTGAAATTAACGGCGCGTTTCATGGGTTTGGGATCGGCTGCTATGAAGTCGTAATCTTCCTGCTGAATATCTTTTGCCAATGCTGTGCGTATTCCATCGAGCTTTGCGGCGTTTGTGAGCTCTTTGCTTTCACCCTCTTTAACCATAAAGACCATGACTTTGTAATCAGCGAGTAATTTTGCTTCAACGGCCTTAGAGAAAGACAGCCTGTGAAACTCCGGGCCGTAAATATTCTCATCGTCCATTGAATAGAGAACGGCGTTATGTTCCTCAGCTTTCTTTTTGATGGCGGCTTTTCGTTCGGGGGTGTCGCCGAAAACTTTGGGAGTTGCGGTCATGTAGAGTCGTTTCCTTGCGTGAATGAATGAGTCATCGTGAACGGCCTGAAAATTTGCGTCAAACTCATTCTGAATCATTCTGGCATTCTGGCTGACTCCTGCTGTCCTGTGGGCCTCATCGCATATAACGAGGTCAAAGACTGGGAATCCGTTTTCAGTCTGCTGTGCGTCATGAATAACTTTCAGTGATTGGTACGTGGAGAAAATGACGGTCATTGATTCGGATTTGCGGGTTTGTTTTTCCCATTCCGTAATGAGGTCTTTAACGTTTGTCGTTGCATCGAGGGCTAAATTTTCGGGTTTCATGTCTTCATCGGGATAAGTTTTCTTGCCGACCGTTGAATCCGAACACACAGCGAACTGAATGAGGTGTAAATTTTCGTCATGGTCATTATTCCAGGCGATAATGGTTTGATTCATGAGTGATATTGACGGAACGAGAACGAGAACAACTCCGCCTTTGCCCGCGAATTTTTCGGCGATCTTCATTGAAGTGAACGTTTTGCCGGTACCGCAGGCCATGATTAATTTTCCCCTGTCATGAGTTGCGAGTCCGTTCAACACATCATTGATTGCATCTTCTTGATATTTCCGGAACTCTTTTGCCTTGTGCGAAACAATTTCGGGCTTGTCGAATTTGAACGAGTCCCAATCAATATTTGAACTTTCGAGGGTTTCGCGTGTGAAGATTTTTACGTCTGGCGATTGTCCCTTGAGAGTGTTTTCTGCATGGCGGTTGAAGTCGTCAGTGAGTGCGAAAATGATACGTTCAGAAAATTCTTTCTTGCTGCTGAGAGCGAGAAAAGAGTCGATTTCCTGTTTGCTGATAGATGAGTCATTCTGCCTGAACTTGCACTGAACCGCGCAATATGACTCTGAGTCCCTGAGCTTTGCGACAATGTCAATGCCTGTATCGGGTTCGCCGTTATTGCCGGGCCATTCGTCCCAGTGCCAGACGTGCGAGAATCTTTCCTGCTGTAGTCTGTCATTCTTGAGGAAATACAAGCATAAATTCTCGAACATTTTTCCTTTGTCGGAGTCTGCGTTAATTTTATCGATAATGCTGTCTAATGCGGACATGCTGAGATTTTCCCTTTCATAATTGAATTATGTATAATATAACAAAATCCGGCAAAGGAGGAAAAATCCATGAACGCTGTAATTGAAGAGAAAGAATTTGATGTTCGTGAAGCAGTGCATGAGGAATACGAAAATGCAAACGATGAAGAATTAATGAAAATTTCGGAACGTCTGCTTAATAAACATAAGGAAGCATATATGGCACTGGCAAATGCTTAGATTAACTGTTAAGCAAGTTATAAAACTGCACACTCAGGTAGTTATGGCTACTGGAGGCAGCGATGGCATAAGGGATATGGGCTTGCTTGAATCTGCGGTTAATGCTCCGTTTCAATCATTCGGGGGATATGATGTTTACCCGACAATTTACGAGAAGGCAGCACGTTTAGGGTTCGGGCTTGCACAAAATCACGCCTTTATTGACGGCAACAAAAGAATAGCGGCTCATGCTTTAATGGCATTCTTAGAGCTTAATAATATAGAGATAGACTGCACAGAGTTTGAGCTGTTCTCTGTTTTCTATAAGCTAGCGGCCTCTGAAGTAACGTTTGATGATTTAGTTGACTGGATAAAGAAGCACGAAGCACCTAAAAATTAACATAAACAAAAAACTGAATTCTACCGCGTTATTTATACTCCCAGTCAGCATTAACACCCGAAGAAAATAATGTACGAAAAACTAGAAGATGCCCAGCGATATTTATATCACGAACTCGAAGCAAGGAACATTCACCCCGAAAATGACCCCTTCAAAAGCGGCTTTATCGGCCTCAATGACAGTATCACAACCACCACAAAAGGCAGCCTGACTTCAAAGCAGTGTTCAACAGATCCGTTATGGGGCGTTCAATTCCTGCGATGGTTTGACGAACTCGGAATTAAATCGGGGGATAAAGTCTTCCTGTCAGTATCCTCATCTTTTCCCGGCCTCGATTACTCTTGTATTGCCGCCTGCGAAATGCGCGGATTAAACCCCGTCCTCTGCGTATCACTCGGTGCGTCAAGCTGGGGCGCAAACCGTCCCGATATGAACATGGCCGATATTCTTGACGTTCTCAGGGCGGGAGGATACATGAATATTCAGCCGGAGTTCTGGACATTGGGCGGGCTGAACGAAAACGCCGACAACATGAACCCAAAAGGCCGCGAGATTCTCATATCCTCAATGAAAGGTCGAAACCTCGAAATCCGCAGCACCCTTCAGGAAATCGTAGCACTCAAAGCTCAGCACATTCCCGGCTCAAAGCTCGTCATTAACATCGGCGGTAATGCCAGCTTCATGGGTTACGGCGATAATTTTGCGGACATTCCTTCAGGGGTCATAATGCCGGGCGATAACATTGACTTCGGGAACGGCCTCGCAGGTATTGCCCTCAAAGCCGGTATACCTTTCATCAACATTCGGAGTCTCAAAGGTCTTGCGGAAAAATGCGGGATAAATTACAGCATAGCTTCAGAGAAAATTAGGGGATAAACGTACAGTTTTTAGCAAGGAAGGCAAAACAGCCTAGTAATCAAAAAATTTCTCCCCCGATATGCTCAGAGGAGAAATCAAAATTTACGCTAATTCTTACTCCGCAGGAGCTGGAGCAGGCTCTTCCGCTGAAGGCTCATCCTTCTTCTGTGCGTCCTCAATCGCTGTTGCGGGCTTAGGCTTTGAGGCTTCAGCAACATCAGCAAGACTCTTCTCCAGAGTTGAGGCGAGTCCGTTTGTGGCGGCATCGATTCTCTTATAGAGGTCTCTCACTCCCTGAATCGCAAGCACATCGCTGAAGAATGAATTATCGTACTCAATCATCTTCATTCCGCCCTTGATGAGTATCTCTTTGTTGCTCTTGTCGATCTCTTCAAGTTTCGGGCGCATTTCCTGCAACGCTTCCGCTACGGCCTTATCGAGGGCTGCTTTGTGTTCGGGCTTCAACGCCTTGTAGATTTTGTCGTTAATGCATATCTGGTTGCAGTAGAGAATATGATTCGTGCACGCAAGGAATTTCTGCACTTCCTCAAAGTGTGCTCCAACGCATGTATCTGCGGCGTTCTCCTGAGCGTTGACAGTACCGCTCTGAAGCGAGAAGTATAATTCTCCCCATGCTAACGGCGTAGGCTCTGCACCGATTGCCGTCCAGAAATCCATATGGTTCTTGTTCTCCATTGTGCGGATCTGAAGCCCGGTGAAGTCCGTCAATGTCTCCAAATCCTTATTGGCCGTCGCGAGTCTGTATGTTGCGTTCTGCATGAAGCCGAGAAGGTGAAGTCCTGCCTTTTCGTAAGCGGCTGACATCTTTTTGTGGAACTCCGAGTCCCCGTTCAAAACTTTGTCTATCGTATCACCGTCATATCTAGCGAATACCATCGGCAAGTCGAAAACTGCCATCTCAGGAATGAATGACACGATAGGGGCTGTTTGGCATACTGTGATTGCAATATACCCTTTCTGAGCCTGACGGAGCAAATCTGCATCTCCTCCGAGTTCGCCGTTCGGGAAATAGTCAATCACGAGTCCCACGTTCGCTTCTTTCACTTTCTGCTGAATTAGCTGGGCAAATACCTGGCCTGCTGCACCTTTTGCTGTTGTGTCGGCCGTAACAAGCCATACTTCATCAAATTCTGACGCTCCGAACGCGCACGAACTGAGCGCAATTACTGCCATAAGGGCAATGATTAATTTCTTCATAGTCTCACCCTCCTAGTATGCAAGCCATGTGCTTATCGAAGGTATGTAAACGATAAGTGCCAATGACAGCAAGAATGCCACGATAAACGGGAACGCCCTCTTCGCAACGTCCATAGGCTGATCCTGCGAGATGTTCCCCGCAACGAACAAATCAAGCCCGAACGGAGGAGTCGCAAGCCCTATCGACAAGCAGCAAACAAGCACAACGCCGAAATGTACCTCATTAACTCCGAGCATCTTAACCGCAGGGAGAAGGACAGGTGCGAGAATGATAATCGCCGGGCCCGTGTCCATAATCATACCCAGTATCAAGAATATGATTGTGCAAATGGTGAGGACTGCAACGTCGCTGTGGAAGTTGTTGAGAATGAAATCCTGCACCGCTGATGTTGCGTGTGTGAGCGACAATACGCGCCCGAATGCCGTTGCGAATGCTAGAATGAATGCGAGTCCGCCGTAAGTCTTTACACTGCTTGTGAGGAAAGCAGGAAGTGCCGAGAACTTTATCGTCCTCTCAATGAACAAGCAGACGATTATCGCGTAGAAGACCGATACAACTGCCGCTTCAGTGGGCGTGAAGAATCCCGAATATATACCGCCGAGAATGATTACCGGGCACATTAACGCCCAGAATGAATCCTTGAACAAAGGCCAGAATCCGTTCTTACTGATTTCGTCAAGCCTTTTCTGTGTCTTCTCGTTAATTTCGGCTTTATTCTCTCTGTTTGTTGCGCAGTAGAAAACCGCATAGGCCATGAGGAACAACCCTATCAATATTCCGGGAAATACTCCGCCCAAGAATAATTTTCCGGTTGAAACGCCCGTTGCCAATGAGCAAAGGACGAAAGGTATTGACGGCGGAATTATGACTCCGAGTCCGCCAGCAACCGCTATCAATCCTGCTGCCCATGTCTTGTTGTAGCCTAAGTCAACCATAAACGGAATGCACATTGCACCGACTGCTGCTGTTGTTGCCGGGCCTGAACCCGAAATTGCTCCGTAGAACAAGCACGTCAAAACTACTGCGCAAGGAACTCCGCCCGTGAATCTTCCGACAAAGTATGAGAAGAAGTTAAAGAGTTTCTTTGAGATTCCGCCTTCGGCCATGATTACTCCGCCGAGAATGAACAGAGGAACCGCAAGAATCGGTGTTGAGTTTGCGCCGGATAATGTGTTGTCGACGATCTGAGGAATGACTCCGCCTCTTGCCATCATGAGAATGGGAGCGACTGAGCCGAGAATCATACTTACCCCGATAGGTATCGAGAGCACTATTGCCACGAGAAATACTACGAATACGAGTAACGCTGCCATTGATTATTTCGCCCCCTCTGCTGCTTTTGCCGCTTCAAGTTCGGCCTTTGCGTCAAGCTGTGTCTGCTCAAGCGTGGTGAGCTCCCTCTCATTGAACTTGCTCAGGTGAATGAAGAACATCTGCACTGACCTTAGAGTCGCAAGGCAGAACCCGAAAAGCCCTACCGCATAAAGCCACCACATCGGCCAGTTCATAGCGGGGGAAGTCTCAGCTACTGCGCCTTCGAGCATTTCGCCCCTTGACCACTTGAGACACTCTATGCAGTGATACGCAAGAAGAGCCATGCACAGACCCACAATAACGTCAACACAGAGATTGATTATCTTGCGGGCTTTCTGGGGCATGAGGTCAATTATTACGTTGACGCGGAGCATGTTAGCTTTGCGGACTGTGTAAGGGAGCGAGATAAATACGCTCATAATCCACATGAAGCGCGAAAATTCTTCCGCCCATGTAAGCGACGGTAAGAACGGGATCTTTCTGACGATAACCTGAAGCATCATGACACATGCAATCAGTATCAGAAATATGACCATTAAGCACTCTTCAAAATGCTCATCAAGCCATTTGAACATGAAAAATATTCCTCCTTATATTTATATTGATTAGTGGATAATGATTAGCGAAAATCCTCACACTTCACACTATCCACTATCATTTACTCCGACTGGGACGCAATTAAATCCTTTGAGCGTCCGGCCCTCAAAACGTAGCTGTCCAAGTCATGGCCGACAATCTCGCGAACCTTGCGGGACATCTCCATAACCTTCAGCACGTCAACACCCGTCTCAATTCCCATCTCGTCAAGCATGTTG
>JAFSLR010000007.1 GCA_017448375.1 Synergistaceae bacterium
GATAAAGAAAAGCAACATATCACTTCCATGTTCAGACAATATATCAAACGTCATATTCTCGGAGGTACTTAATGAGCGACAATGTGATGGGCGTTGAAATGCGTCAAGGTAAAAAGTTTGTGTACTGTGATGAATACAGTATGCGACATAGAGATGTTGGAGACAGTATTCCACAACAAGAATTTTTAGGCTATCGGCCTGATTTGTTAGACAGCTCTCGATATTCATGGGGAGCTGTGAAACTTCCAAAGGGTAAATCATGGAACAATGACGCTGTAATTAATTACAGAACTAAAGAAGGCAAGGATATTCGAGTTTTTCACGACAAAGGATACGCATTCCCATCAATTAGGCTATATGACAATGAGCCGGATTTGTACATAAAATTTATTCCGAGCAAAGGCAAAAATTTTGAATATCGAGTTTTGAAGCCTTATCACACAGCTTTCTGTTTGATGTTCAAACAAAAAGCATTGTACCTAACAATCAAGAATTACTCATTGTTGTCTGCATTTCAGGTAATTAATGACTTTAGAAGCCCAGTTACTGGCGATAGCTTAGGAAGGCACTTTGAAGACGGGATATTAACATTCTGGCAGTCTCACGGATTGCCTTTAATGTGAGGTTCTCAATGTACACAGAAGCATATGAATTACTCCGTGAAATTCTTGATGATGAGGCTTTGAATGATTATGTCTTCAGGGAAACTGGCAAACACTTAGCTGTCATTGACGCTGGAGCGCAAATCACTACTCCGTCCGCAAAAATTACTTTTTCAGGCGGGGAAATTTCGCAGTCTGATAACGTCATGCAGATTGCTAACTACAATATCGCGTTTGTTCTGCCGTCTTGGAGTGCAGACGCTCTCAGCAAATCACACGAATTTTTAGATGTTGCTGTTAAGGCTTTCTTTGAACATGAAATGAGAGATAACCCTGTCAGGATTAACAGAGTCCTGCGGATTAGTCCTTCAATCATTGAAGAGGGTGAAGAAAGCGAATTATGGACTGTGGCGTTTGACGTTGCAGTCTCAATTTTTATTGATTAGGAGATGGTTTTTCATGGCTGTACGTAATGCAGATGATATTCTTATCGGCGGTGGCCGTGTCTTTATCGTTGAGCCTTCTGCAACAACTGGAGGCACACCGACATTTCATGAGTTAGGTTTCCTTCAGGGTGAAATTAAAGGTGAGGAACAGGCAAGCTCGCAGACTATAAAAGAATCTGAGGGGGGGACTGTCCTTATTATTGCTACGGACAAAGAAGTCCACTTCACATTCAGCCTTCTTGAGGCAAATTTAGAGACTCTCAAAATGCTTAACCCTTCAAGCGGTTCGCTTAATAATGCTGGAAGCGATGATGACGGTTTTGCTGTCGGTACGTTCCAGTCTGATAATACGTTCTTGGTTGAGTTCTGGCACAAGAAGCGTTCAGGCAAATACAGGTGCTTCCGTATCTTTAAGGGCAAAATCTCAGGTGCTTTCACTTCTTTGCTCATCAATCAGGATAACGCAAGCCCGACTCCTGTTGATATTATCGCAGTCGCTGATGATACGAAATCCACAAGCCAGAATTTGTATGAAGTCTTTGAGACCACTGCTGCAAACGCACCGAACGGAGGCTGGTAAACGTGAAGGATTTAAAACGCGATAAGGTTTGTGCAAACATTCAGGGCAAAGAGTATCAGCTCAGGGAGTTATCACTTTCGGAGAAGAATAAACTTATCGGCGGTCTCGGTGAGTTCATCAATAACATTGCTAAAAACGCATTCTTCAAGAAAAGCGATGACGGCGGTATCTCGTTCAACTTCATTGATGAAATTTCGCTTGCTGAACTCAATATCGACAAAATCATTCTTGGTGCTGTGAATATCCTTCCTGAACTCTTGAAACTCGCAGTGCCGGACTTCAACGACTGGGACAATTTGCCTGAATCTGAATCCCGTGCTTTGCTGCTTAAAGTCATTGAGCTTCAGGACTTCAAAGGTTACATCACAAATTTTTTCTCTTTAGGGACGGCGATTATCCGCTAATACAGGCGGTTATCGCTTCACACATTGATTACAACACAATCATGAATATCTATCCTGAATCTGTGGCGAGGGCGTTTTTGAACGCTGCTTTAATGCCTCCGCTGTGGGTTCAGGAAATTTTTAACGCGCTGGGAGGTGAGAAGAATGGCAAGTACAGAAGGCGTTAATATCGTTATTTCGGGTGATAGTAGTCAAGCTGAAAAGGCTATAAAAGATGTTAGCAGTGCCATTGATGGCATAAAAGATTCTAGCGTCAAGATTACAGCGGACGCTTCACAGGCTATAGGCGAGGCAGAAAAACTAGCAAGTACCGTTGAAAATATCAATGATGCTCATGCAGAAATTACTGCTAATTCTTCACAGGCTGTTGGCGAAGCTAATAAAGCCTCTTCTGCTATGGAGAATGTTAATGACGCTCACGCCGAAATTACAGCAGACGGTTCACAGGCTATTGATGAGGCCGGAAAAGTTGCGAATGCTGAAGAAAGTATCAAAGACGCTCATTCAACTATCACTGCTGACGGCTCACAAGCTATTAGTGAATTAGAACGGCTTGAAGAGCTTATGTTCGGCATTGATAGAAAAAAAGTAGAATTTCAAGTTAAGGCTGTTATTCGTGATGAGCAGGGTAGACTCCGTGATATGAGCGGGAAATTCCTCAAAATGGGTAAACAAGTCGGAGACTCTTTTGCTTCGGGTACTACTTCAGGTCTTGCGCGTATCGAAAAATCTGTCAATTCTATGCTCATGAATCAAGTAGGAGGACAGATTTCTTCTTTCTTTAAGTCAATCCTGAACGGGATAGCTTCAACAGCAAAAAAAGCCGCTGGAATTGTAGCAGGTGTAATGAAGTCTGCTCTCGCTATTGGCGGCGGCTTTGAGGCTCAAATTACTAACGTAAAAGTCGTTTCGGGCGCAACAGAGAAAGAACTCGATAAGCTCATCAAGAAAGC
>JAFSLR010000085.1 GCA_017448375.1 Synergistaceae bacterium
AACCGACACTATGCTACGGGGCGGTGAGGCTACTGGTATGCTTGCTGAGTTCAACAAACGCGGCGGAGGTCTCACTACGGAATTTATGACCGAGCTTGAACACCCAGAACGATTAAAGGACTTCAAGCACCTCTTTGAACCTCAGAAAAGCCGCAATCCCCTCAAGTCCATTGCTGACGGCTTCCGCTCTTACATCGAGATTGCCTCTACTCTTACCAATCTAAGAGAGAGCATTCTTCGTTATGCCTCCTTCTTGTCATTCGTCAAGCTCATTCGGGAGAATGGCGGCGTTCCTCCCTTCTACGGCATGAGCAAGCCTAAAGAAGTTCTTGCACTGAAAGACAACATTTACGATATGGCTTTCAAACTCGCTAATGAAAACCTCGGCGCGTATGACCAAGTCTCACGCAATATGCAGTGGCTCAGGGATAACAACTTCCTTTCCTTCGCGTCATGGGTTGAAGTAAACTTCTCGCGGGCTGTCCAGATGTACAAAAATATCTGGCAGGGTAATTCCTTCCTCGAATACTGGATTAAGAAACACGGCAATGACTTCATCAACAGGCTTTCAGGAGGCGGGGCGGGTAATGGCAACGGCGGCGGCAATGAACCTCCGAAAAACAATAACAGCGGGGATTTCTCCGATGATAACGGTGATAACGAGTTCAGAAAAATGTTCAGGAGACTTGCTAAGAAATTCGGCAACGGGGCTTTGAGACTGGCTATTACTCTCGCTCTTGCGTCCCCTCTCTACTTCATGGCCAAAATTTGGAACAGGCTCATGGGCGCAGATGAGAGTGACCCCAATTTGGACGACAGAAACGGCGTGTCTCTCTACTTAGGCAGAAATTCTTTCACTGGCGATAACCTCTACATGTCCGATATTGGCTCTTCGTGGGACTTCTTCCGCACTGTCGGACTTCACAGCATTTTCGCTGGAGACTTGCGCGATTTATTCGACGGCAGAATTTCTTTCGGGCAGTTAATAACTAATATTCTTGACGGCCCAGTTACAAAAATCGCAAGCAACACTAACCCATTCGCAAAGGCTGTCGCTGAAGCCGCGTTCGGCAAGAGAATGTACCCCAGCGCGTTGCACCCTTCACCCATCAGGGACAAAGGGGAATTTGTCGCTAATTCCTTTGGACTTGACTGGTACTATGACTTCCTCACTGACAAACCGCATAAGCCCTTCTACGATTTTTCTTCGTCCCTCGTCAGTTCTGCTAATCAGGATCAGTCCGCTTACTTCTTTATCCAGAGCAGAAAAAGACAGTTTCAGGAATACGTTTTAGGGAAATACAATGACGCTTTCACCATGACTAGGCGCGGTGAGGCCCTCAGAAATGCTAAAAGAGCTATTGACTTGGGAGATAAAAAATCCTTCAGGAAATTCATGAGGGAATATTTCAAGGCAGGCGGTTCAGAGGCAGGTTTGAAGATTTCTGCTAGGGCTTCCGATCCTCTGTCGGGTCTCAATGAGGATGAGGAAAAGAGATTTATTCGATGGCTTCCTAAAGAGGAGCGGAAAATTCTTCGCAGGGCTATGAGATACGGCGAAAAAATTAAGGCTTATCTCGAACCCTAGCAAGTTATAGGCAAGTTACAGGCAAGTTAAAACCCCCGGTTTGTCGCCGGGGGCTTTTTTGTTGGCTATATGTTCATAGAAAAGATAAAAATTCATTCCCTATATCGTGAAAGTCTTGCACTACTTTATTTAATGCTGACTTCGCATATGCTTTCGACAAGTAACGCGCAGGTGTTAATACTACAGGGCCTTCATTCACTCGAGGAGCTGAAAACGTTTTCGCATTATCTCGCAAATAAGGGAATATCTTATATCCATCATCTGCAAGGGCTTTCATACATTCTTTATGTGCCTTCAACATTTTTCCCGCAGTGAACGCTACCATCATAGGCACTATCCCAAGCATTTTTGTACGAAAACCTGTATATCCCAAATCAGGACGCTCCAATCTATATTTTGAGTATTCATCCCTGAATTTTCGTACGCTCCTTTCTAGGTTGTCTATTCCCAGACACGATAAATAATCCATTCGCGCAGGAACTAAGTAATAATCACTCGCCACTAATGCATTTTTCACTGCCTCGTTGCAGTTCGGCGGGCAATCTATTAGCACTAAATCATACTCATACTTCAGTTCGTCCAGTCCCTTATTCAGGTAGTTTAACATTCGCAATTTGTTTCCGGCGAAAAGTGCCATATCTCCCCCTGCACTTGATCCTGATAGATTCGTGTCAAGATTTGCCAATTCCAAATTTGAAGCTACTAGGTCTATCCTGGCACAATCCCGGAGCATTAACCCTATTACAAGAGACGACAGCGGGATTACTCCCCATTTTTCAGGCTCTAATACGCTGTCAAAATAATTCTTCAGCGTCTTCATGACCATGTACTTCCTCTGCCATTCTTCCTCCGTTATGAAGCTGAATGTCAAATGCGTCTGCGGGTCTAGGTCTATCATCAGCACTCGTAATCCCTTCATTGCCGCGTATGCTCCAAGATTCGCCGTCAGCGTTGTCTTCCCTACTCCCCCCTTATAATTAATCACCGATACTACTTTCATTGCTTGCTCCTTTCTATACTGCTACCGCTGATTTTCCGCCTGTCGAAAGCAAATACATTCGTTCCATATACTTTATGCCTTCCTCCGTTGGCGGAGCTTCAAACCTCTTGCCATCATCCGATACATACACCAACATTCCGCTGTTCACTGACTGCTCTTTG
>JAFSLR010000086.1 GCA_017448375.1 Synergistaceae bacterium
ATTTTCTTTGATTTGCTCCCGCCGTCATTCGTAGCCGTTAGTGTTATCTTATAACCTGACTTCGCATATGACGTAGGAATCCCGCTTATTATTCCCGTTGAAGCGTCAAGCGTGAGGCCATCGGGTAAATTTCCTTCAACACTCCATGTTATCGGCGCACTTCCTGTTACTTTCAGCCCAGATGAATACGACTCATTCAGCGTGGCTTTTTTGAGGCTTCCTGAAAGTTTCGGGGCAATCGCTTTGATTTCGAGCGTTAAATTTTTCGTTACGCTCCCAGCTCCATTTTCTGCTTTCACTTTCACATTGAACATTCCGTACACTGTCGGCTTGCCGGAGATTTTTCCCTTCGCGTTCATTGTTAAACCGTTCGGGAGGCCTTCTGCTGTCCACGTTATTGTCTTTGTACCTTTTGCCCTCATCGTTACACTGTACGATTTTCCGATTGTACCGACTTTTAGGCTCGCTGTCGTTATACTCACAGGGGCAAACACCTGTAGCGTGTATTTCTGCGAGGTCTTCCCGTAATCGTTCTGTGCTGTAACGGTGAATGTTGATTTGCCAGTTTTCGTGGGTGTTCCTGAGATTAGGCCTGATTCGCTGAGTGTTAGGCCTGCGGGTAATTTTCCTGCATAAGTCCATGTGATTGGAGTCGTCCCGGAGGCTTTGAGCTGTAACGAGTAGGGCTGACTTGTTACGGCATTGCTGAGAGTCTCAGTTGTGATTTCCGGCGGTGTATTTTCTTCCTCTTTAATTAATGCCGCTGAGACTTCTACATTCACTGACGCTGTGAGTCCGTTGAAAGTCGCGGTTAATACCGTGCTGCCCTCCTTAAGACCGAAAACACAACCGTTATCGTTCACTCGTGCAATTTCATCTGATGTCCATTGTGTTCCGTTTAATGGCGATGATACATCGTAATACCTGCCGTCAGAATCTACAGCAAAAAGCCCGGCGGGAATCTCAGAGTTTACGCTGGTGTATATCGTTGAAGCTCCTGCAAAATCTAGTCTAATAATTTTTGTACTGTCAAGATTGGTGAGTGATGTAATATACGCTGTGTTCGATGTATACATTCCTGAAATGCCACTATCATCAGATATGCAGGACATACATAAAATTTCTATTGCTCCTTTGTCCATGCTCATAAAAATATCTTCCGCGTTAAATTCCACATCAAATTTTCTGCCGTTTTTATCTGAATGAGGCATCTTGAAGAATCTATATCCGTTATCATTGCCGAATATACAGTAGACATCATTCTGCAAGGACATATCAGCAGTTACGGAGAATTTGACGTTTTGCGGATTGTTCTCATTCAAAATTGAAGGCTCAATATTGAGATTAAGACGTTCTGAAAACACAAATTCTTCTGTTTCGTCTATTTCGTCAGCCAGCGTAACCGATGAATTTCGCAACGATTTGTTTGCCGTCTCGTATACTTCGCTGTCAAATACTGTAAATTCATTTTTAGCTCCCTTCAGAAGTGAAGCAACTTTTTCACCGACATCTAACTGCTTGCATATAGCCCAGTGAGAATATCTGTCCCTTTTGTCATCAAAAGGATTAGGATTCATCACGTCAAGAGCAGTGTTGACATATTCTGAAGACCTTAACCCGCCTGAAGCACTTGAAGCTGATACAATTAAATCATTTGCTTCTGACCCGAATAATCCACGGGAGAATGCATCTGTTCCTATTCTTACGTAATCCGGAATATCACGCAGATGTGAGAACACACTCAGAGCCAAGCTGTTTTTCATGGAACCTGTCAGCTTTTTTTCTACCCAAGACAGCGCGGTAGCTGGAATATTGTAGATGTCTATATCTATTACTTTATCCCAACCCAAAACCTTGCCGACAAGTTTCTGGATTAAATTCATAGAATCCCTGTAAACCCCATCTATGATTATATTTCCGTAAATCGCATACATAGGAACACCAGCAGGGAAACCATAACTGCGAGCTGCTGTTGTCTTCATTTCTTCCCATGCACTTCCCAAAAAGATATGAGAATTTTTTGTGAGCTGTGGTGAAGGAATAAGAGTATTTACCAAAAGACTGCACATTCTTATGAGGAAGATACTATCTGCAACGCTTGTTATAACAGGATGCTCACTAAAATATGGCACGTTCAGAATGCCGTTGTACATCATTGTGATGGAGCGTCTTTTGTTAATACTGTCAGCCCAAGGAGTCCCATAATGTGGAGTCGCAATAGTGATAAGCCGTCTCACCATTCCCTGCTTGTATGAGCGCATAGACCAGTTATTGCCGTCCTGAAAGTCTTTATCGGCCTCATGAAGAAATCTGCGTGCCATAAGACCGCCCATTCCGTGAGCAACTCCGTGAGCAACAATATCAGCTTTTGTACAGACGATTCCGCCGCTTGCGTACTGGTTGAATGCCTCAGTTATTTTCTTGAACAGCCCGTTATTAATATCAGCAAGAAGTTCATTCGGACTTTTTGAGCGGTCATAGTCGTTCCACACATGAATATGCGTTTCATCGAAGCCGAATGACTTTAGCTCACGGTATATTCCCGTATTAGCATGTGAGTTACTACCAATGCCGAAAGTTTTATATGCGTTGTCGAACATTCCGGGGATCAGAATCACAGGAGCAACCTCAATCTTCAGCTCTAAATCGTCCTCTGTAACTTCCCCGTCCTCATCAGTGAATTTCACATGAACGCTGAACGTGTCAGACGGAAAATCTTTCTGTGTGTTCGGGAATCTCTCAGGAGCAACAAGCACCGCCGAGACTTGATGAGTATCGCTGTTAATTTCTGTTGTATTAAGCTGGCCTAAAGCTATGAGTTCTTTGCGTGAAGTAAGTGATTCAATTTTTGCGCCTATGTCATCATTGAAACTGAATGAGACTGTGCCAGGCTTGTCGGTTTGTACGCGAATAATCAAGCGTGAATTTCCGTCCGCTACGAATCCTAATTTGCCGTAATCGCTGTAGCTTAAGTCGCTTATGTCGGACTCGGTGAGTGTGTTGCCGTTGCTGTTCAGGTAGCCGTTCTCAGTCATATCGCTAATTATTAGGCCGTCTATATTGAAGCCAGAACGTTCGAGGGCAGAGATAATCATGGGATTTGTGATTGTAACATCCATCAAGTCATTGTTCGGTGAATGTGTTATGTAGTTATAGCGCAATTCTTTTATCGGCTCGCTGAAAGTGACAATACCCGTTGTTTTGTTGTAGGAGATCGGCTGAGGAGATATTGAGTCGGCATCTATATTTTCGGGGTGAGAGACGTAATCTTTCATACTGACTTTGTAGCCCTGTGAGGTTTCTTTTATCTTAAGCCCTTTTCTTTTCTGGCTGTGGCACTCAACTTGAGTCAAAGATGTGTTGTGACTCAAATCAAGCTCTGTCAGTTGGTTCTCATAACACTGTAATTTTGTTATAGCTGTATTTTTGTTCAAATTAAGTACCTTTAACTGATTCTCATTGCAACTCAGCTCAGTTAAAGCAGTATTAGAGGTTACATCGAGAGATTGTAACTGATTAGCAAAACATTCAAGCGTAGTCAGCGCAGTATTCTTGCTCACGTCAAGATTTGTCAGCTGATTACCGAAACATGTCAGCATAGTTAAAGCTGTGTTCCTAGTTATGTCCAACTCGGTCAGCAAATTATTGGAACATCGCAATTCTGAAAGCTCAGGGCATGGGCTGACATCTAAAGCCTCTAATTTATTCCCATCTACATTCAATCTCCGAAGAACCGTGCACGAACTCAAATCAAGAGTCGTCAAACTATTATTCCACATCTCAAGTTCTTCAAGATTAGGGCAATTCGATATGTCAATTTCTGAAAAATGATTTCCGCCCAAACATAGAGTTACAAGCGAAGGACATTGACTTAAATCAATATCGCATAAATCATCATTGTACATATAAAGTATATGCAAGTTCGGTTTGCTACCCAATGTAACGCTTGAAAGATTTGGGTTGTCTCCACAATGAAGATCACACAGATACGGCAGATTGCTCACATTAAATTCTGTAAGATAATTATTGTGGGCTGCAAATCCAGTCATGTATGGGAAGAAATCTAATCCCTGTAATGAATGTATACCCCAGTTGCACACATTAATACCATTACAGCCCATAATTTCTGAATCATCCAGAAATCCTTTTATACCTTCTTCATCCCAGTCTTGAGTTGCTAGAATATGAGAACGAAACGCAGGATCAGGGAAATTCGTCGCATCAATAGGAACACCTCCCCACGCACAGCCCACAATCCCAATCACAAACGCAATAACACACATTAACGCAACAAACTTCTTCATGCTATGCTCACTCCTTATTCATTCTTCAATACAGTTGATACAAATCGGCAGCCTGTCATTAAACGCTTTATCAATATCAATTTAGCATTCGGGATTTATGTATTATACCTGACCTGTTGCTCCATAAAAATACCACCTGAGATATAACTCTCAAGAGGGCAGAGTTCATCTGTTACTAGTCGCTCATTGCAGCGTCAGCACGAACACACATCTGACCACTTATGAGACTTCTCGCTCATACTGTAAAATTCTCTCTTCCTTGCGTCTCATTTCTTTTGCTCATTAAGCGCGTGTTTTTCACATACAATCGCCTCATCAAGAACAAACGCAAAAAAACTGCATAGACTAATATGTAACACTGTCGATTACTGCTCTTGACTTATCTTCTCAACTAGATATATTTTATCTACATGGACAAAATTCAATGCACTATCGAACAAATTACATACCGTGATGAGAGTAACGGCTACTCAGTCGTCAGATGCAATTCTAGTGCTTACAGCGACTCTTTCACCGCCGTAGGCATTATGCCTTATGTCCATATCGGCAGTGTCTTCATACTTTATGGCTCTTGGAAACTTCATCCTAAATATGGCTGGCAGTTCTCTTTCCAGCAGTGTATTGAAACTATGCCCGCTACTATTCTCGGCTTGAAGAATTATCTCGCCAGCGGTCTCATTAAAGGCATCGGCCCGGTTTACGCCTCAAAAATTGTTGACTACTTCGGTTATGACACCATCAATGTACTTGACAATAATCCTGAAAAATTAGCCGAAGTTCAAGGCATCGGCCCTAAGCGAATTGAGAAAATCTCTAGTAGCTGGAGCGAACAAAAAGAAATAAGGAACATTATGCTTTTCCTCCAGTCTTACAATGTCTCCACTTCTCTGGCCGTTAAAATCTTCAAGCAGTACGGAAATCAAGCCATCTATATTGTTACTGAGAACCCTTACAGACTCGCCGATGACATCTGGGGCGTAGGCTTCAAGACCGCTGACAATATCGCGTCAAACTTAGGCTTCGACCATCAGCGATTCGAGAGGCTCAGAAGCGGCATTATTTACTCTCTCAACAAGCTGTCCGAAATTGGACACTGTTTCGCTTACATGCACGAACTCATTACCGCCGCTGTTGAACTTCTTGATGTTGATGATTCTATGATTTCTGAGGCCATTCACAAAATGATTGACGATGATGACCTCATACTCGATGAGGACGCTGTGTATCTTCCCATGTTCTATTATTCGGAAATTGGCACTGCTAGACGCATTCATTCTATCATGACTTCTCAGAGAAATATTCACTTCAATGACATTACTTTGGACGCTTCTATTCATTATGATGAGACGCAGTTGAGGGCTATTGACGCGGCTATCAACAACAAAGTTATTGTCTTAACTGGCGGGCCGGGGACTGGCAAAACTACCACCACTATGGGAATTATAAGGGCTTACCGTGAAGCAGGAGCTAAAATTCTCCTTGCAGCTCCCACCGGCAGAGCCGCAAAGCGCATGTCTGAAGTTACTGGCTGGAAAGCTAAAACTATTCACAGACTCCTAAAAATGATTCCTCAGCAAGGTTTCCAGCACAATGAAGATAATCCTCTCGATGGTGATGTCCTCATCGTTGACGAATGCTCTATGATTGACATTATTCTCATGTACAGCCTCCTAAAGGCCATTCCTGACCACATGACTCTCATTTTAGTCGGCGATGTTGACCAGCTTCCAAGCATCGGCTCGGGCAAGGTCTTATCTGACATTATCGCTTCGGGTATCGTCCCCGTCATCAAGTTAGAGCATATTTTCAGGCAAGCCAGAAGAAGCAGTATCATCAACAGCGCACACAAAATAAATAGCGGTCAAATGCCTTATCTTACTGACCATGATTCCGACTTCCTATTTGTCGAAAAAGATGATTCTGAAGAAGCTACTGAATTTATTGTCCGTTTATGC
>JAFSLR010000087.1 GCA_017448375.1 Synergistaceae bacterium
AGTCGCCGACGTGCAGACCGCGGATATGCTCGATTTGCCGGTACCGAAAGCAAATTACCACAATATAGCCTTGAAACCGTCCGAACATCAGAAGAAAATGGTTGAAGGTCTTTCCGAACGTGCTGAAAGAGTAAGGGCAAAAATTGTGGATTCAAGTACCGACAATATGCTCTGCATAACCAACGACGGACGCAAGCTCGCCCTCGATCAGCGGCTTCTGAACGATATGCTCCCCGACAGCGAGACCGGCAAGGTCTCCGCCTGCGCAGACAATGTTTTTGACATTTGGAAACGCACGGAAGCGGACCGCTCGACGCAGCTTGTATTCTGCGACCTGTCCACTCCGAAGGGCGACGGCTCCTTCAACGTGTATGACGATCTGAAAGCAAAACTGATAGAGAAAGGCATTCCCGATTCCGAAATAGCGTTCGTTCATTCGGCTGAAACCGAAGCCAAGAAAAAAGAACTGTTCGGCAAGGTGAAAAGCGGACAGATCCGGATTCTCATCGGTTCCACGCAAAAAATGGGCGCGGGTACAAACGTGCAGAAAAAGCTCATAGCACTCCACCATATGGATTGTCGTGCGACGCGTTCCTAACTGAAAAGGTTAGGCGTGAAGCACTAAATATATGTTTTGCGGAATGAAAGGAGCCGCAGAATTATGCTTCATAGAACTGATAATTCAATAGGTAGAATGAGGGGGTAACGCCCTGAAATGCCTACCCTGATACTCCGACAGGCGGCAGAAATGCGGTCTGAAGCTCGGTAAAGTCGGCAGAGAGCTACCGTAATTGTGGCTGTGAAACAACACAAACGAAAAGTCTCCAGAGGCGGAGGCTGTAGCCTATATGCCGGGGGTCTAAAAATCATATATGGTGAGAATGGCAGAAATGTCTGACGAACTTGCGAATGTACGGGTCTAAACCGTGGAGCGCATAGAAATGTGCGCCGGTCTGAAAAATGGCAGTCAGTGAGGTTTAGTAGAAATGGCAGTTACGAACCACCTTACAGCGTTAAAGGCGTTGTCAAGCTGACAGGCTCAGAGCAAGCACCTAAATATGAATATGAATAGATAGAATTATCGGAACGCGGGAAACAGCATAACGCAACTTTTTGCGGTGGCGACGAAGAATAATAAGCGCCTTTAATTGCTGTGAAAGTGGTGGCACGAGCGTTGAAACTCTTGTAATGAGAGTTGAGCAACAGCCACCAGTCATTATGAAAGATAGTTATAGGTAACGAAATATCATAGCTTCGAGTATGACAGAGAAAAACAACCCGAAAGGGGGGTTGCCTATGACAAAGCAAAAGAAACTGAGATACAGTGAATATTATGATATGCAAACGCTGTTTGATAAACTGTATGCTGACAGCAAGAGCGGAAAGGTTTTCAAGGATTTAGTCCGAATAATCGGATGTGAAGAGAACATTCGCCTTGCGTACCGCAACATAAAACGAAACAGCGGGAGCAATACTGCAGGAGTTGACAAACTGACTATCAAGGACATAGAAAAACTCTCGGTAGAACAGTATGTCGGCATTGTGCAGAGAAAGCTAATGTTCTACAAACCTAAACCTGTCAGGCGGGTAGAGATCCCGAAACCCAATGGCAAAATGCGTCCGCTGGGCATTCCGACGATCATAGACAGGCTGATACAGCAATGTATCTTGCAAGTTATGGAGCCAATTTGCGAAGCGAAATTCTATGAGCGAAGTAATGGCTTTCGTCCGAATCGTTCTGCGGAAAACGCGATTGCACAGTGCTACAAGATGATAAATCTTCAAAAACTGTATTATGTGGTGGACGTCGATATCAAAGGCTTCTTTGATAACGTAAATCATACGAAACTGATACAGCAGATATGGCACATGGGAATAAGGGATAAGAAACTACTGTGTATTATTCGAGAGATGTTGAAAGCCCCAATAGTTATGCCAAACGGAAATATAGAATATCCGACAAAAGGAACGCCTCAAGGCGGTATTCTATCACCGCTCCTTTCCAATATCGTACTGAATGAACTTGACTGGTGGATTGACTCCCAATGGGAGGGAATGCCCACTAAACAAGAGTATAAATGCGAGGTGCGACCGAACGGAACGGTTAATAAAACAGCAATCTACGGTGCTTTCAAGAATACGACAAAACTCAAAGAAGTACACATTATTCGCTATGCGGATGACTTCAAACTGTTCTGCCGAAAAAGAAGCGATGCTGAAAAAGTATTCATCGCAGTCAAACTTTGGCTCAAAGACAGATTAAAGTTGGAAGTCAGTGAGGAAAAGTCGAAAATCGTAAATCTTAAAAGACACTATTCTGAATTCCTGGGCTTTGAAATCAAGGCGGTTAAAAAGCGCAAACGCTATGTGGTCAAATCGCATATGACTCAAAAAGCGATTTCGCGAGAAAAGGACAAGCTCATAAAGCAAGTCATTCAAATCGCTCATGTTCAAGACAGGGATGATGAAGCACGGGAAATAACGCTTTACAATTCTATGGTCTTCGGTATTCACAACTACTACCGATATGCCACCATGATAGCAACGGACTGTGAGCAGATACACCGTGCAGTGTCAACGGTTATGAAAAATCGACTTTACGGCAGGTTATCTAAAAAGGGGCACATTAATGAAGTATATATCCGAGAGAACTACGGAAAAAGCAAGCAAATAAGATTTGTCAGCAGTAAAACCGTGGCTCCTGTTGGATATGTTCAAACTAAAACCCCTATGTTCAAAAAGAAAAAGGTATGTAAATATACTGTTGAAGGAAGAGAAGAAATCCATAAAAACCTTGGTATCAACACCTCAATAATGCTTGCCCTGATGAGAATAAAAGAGCCTCGCAGAAGTGTTGAATATATGGATAATAGGATTTCTCTCTATGCCGCGCAGTATGGACGATGTGCAATTTCGGGA
This sequence comes from Synergistaceae bacterium, assembly GCA_017448375.1. Lineage (GTDB taxonomy): Bacteria > Synergistota > Synergistia > Synergistales > Aminobacteriaceae > JAFUXM01. The sequence goes on from JAFSLR010000087.1 coordinate 2,920, forward strand.
AAAGAACTGTGGATTGATGAAATCCACTGTCATCACAAGTTGCCAGTTAAAAGTGGCGGAGATGACAGTTACTCCAATCTTGTGATTGTGCATAAAGACATTCATCAACTCATACACGCAACCGATGATGATACCATCGCGGCATACCTTAATCGCGTTGAACTTGACAAGAAAGCATTAGCAAAACTTAATGTCCTCCGAGTAATGGCGGGCAATACTGAAATCTAAACAACTGTTTCTTGGCTTTGAAATTCGTATCAATCTAACGATTCTTTCACAATGATGGAACGCCGTGTGCGGGGAAACTCGCATGCACGGTGTGAATGGGGGGAAAAGTCGGAGATAACATCAAAGATTTACCTATCCATATCCTGGCGGCCCGCGGATCTGCAGCAGCGCGAAGGACGTATCATACGTCAGGGCAACGACAATCCCGAAGTTGAGATTTACACCTACGTTACCGAAAACACCTTCGACAGTTATCTTTACCAGCTTGTTGAATCAAAGCAGAAGTTCATAGGTCAGATAATGACAAGCAAATCGCCCGTTCGTTCAGCGGAAGACGTTGACGAGCAGGCGCTTTCTTATGCGGAAATAAAGGCTCTATGTACGGGTAATCCGTATATTAAGGAAAAGATGGATCTTGACATTGACGTATCCCGCCTGAAGCTGCTGAAAGCGAATCACCTGTCGCAGAGGTACGCTCTGGAGGACAAGATACTCAAAGAAATACCGAAAAGGATAGTGTCTCTTGAACAGCGCATTGAAGGATACAAGGCGGATATTGCTCACGCGGAACAGAACACGCATCCGAACGAGGACGGCTTTTCACCGATGGTCATAAAGGGAGAAACCTTCACCGAC
>JAFSLR010000088.1 GCA_017448375.1 Synergistaceae bacterium
CTAATGCCAATAACAATGCACTTCAAGAAGCTCCGCGAAAAGTACAAGGACTTATTGCCCGAAATCGCCGGAGTCGACATCAACATTCTTCGTTACCAGATACCCGGCGGAATGTACTCCAACATGGTCAACCAGCTGCGCGAAATGAACGCTCTCGACAAACTCGAAGCAGTGCTCAATGAAGTACCTGTTGTCCGCAAAGCTATGGGCTATCCTCCGCTCGTTACTCCGTCTTCACAGATGGTAGGAACTCAGGCAACCGTGAACGTTCTGCGCGGACGCTGGAAGAGTTTCCCGAAAGAGATAAAACAGTACTTCTTAGGTTACTACGGCCAGCCCCCTGCACCGATGGACCCTGAGATTCAGAAAATGGCAATCGGAGACGAAGAGCCTATCACTTGCAGGCCCGGCGAAAAGATTGCACCCGAACTCGAACAGGCAAAGAAGGACTGCCAGCCGTGGATGACTGAGCCCGAAGACGCTTTGACGTGGGTAATGTTCCCGCAGGTCGCAAAGGATTTCCTCCCCAAGAAGTACGCAAGAGTCCATATGCGCGACACAGGTTTACAGGCACAGGCAGCACCAGAGGCTTACCCGGCGTAAATGGATATACCGATAACGGGAGGCATACTCATTGAGGCGAGATTACTCGGCATTAATGATGAGAATTTCCGCACGATTGAGTCGCGTTATCCCGTAACACTGTCGATAAATAACGGGGTCGTTCACGTGAGCGGCCCTGATTCCGAACCCGTGAGGCTTGCGGGTCATCTCATACGCGAATTGATTACGGTTGCTGAAAAAGGCCATGAGATTCACACGGAGGATATACGCGCGGCAATGGACGCATTAGCTGAAGGACACGAACTGAATCTCGCCTCGCTCTACAGTGAAATCATCTGCACTACTGCACGGGGCAAGCCCATTCGCGCGAAGACTCCCGGTCAGCGTTCGTACATCAAGGCGATTCGGGATAACTTCATACTCTTTGCGACGGGCCCGGCCGGAACAGGGAAGACATATCTTGCTGTCTGCGAGGCCGTATCAATGCTCAAAGCCGGAAAGGTGAACCGCGTTGTTCTCGTTCGCCCTGCGGTTGAGGCCGGAGAGAGTCTCGGATATTTGCCCGGAGATTTGCGCGAAAAGGTAGAGCCTTATGTGAGACCGTTATATGATGCCTTCTATGATTTATTGTCGCCGGAGAAATTTCTGCGTTACGCCGACAAGGGAGTAATTGAGATTGTGCCGCTTGCATACATGAGAGGGAGAACGCTCAATGAGAGTTTCATTATTCTTGACGAGGCGCAGAATACGACTCCCCGTCAGATGAAGATGTTTTTGACTCGATTGGGTTTCGGGTCGAAAGCTGTTGTTACGGGGGATATTACGCAGGTTGATTTGCCCGGCAACACGCCGTCAGGCTTAAGGAGCGTCCGCGAAATTCTGGGAGGCATTAAGGGTATAGGCTTCATGGATTTGACACAGGCAGATGTAGTACGTCATGAGATAGTGCAGAAAATTGTACAGGCATATGCGCGTTACGAGGAGGACAATAGGCTATGAAACGGAGAACATTAATCCCTTCAGAGAGAAATTTTTTCCAGAGGATAGACTTTTCATCATTGACACAATATGTATTGCCGGTAGTCTTCTTCCTCACAGCCGGAATATTAATCGTCCTCGCTCAATGGGCAGTCTTAAACAGCAGGGGAGACAGCTTCAAGACCGGAGGATTTGCCCCGAAAACTTACAGGGTAATAACTCCTATGCGATATGATGACAGGGAGTCGGCTGAAAGACTGCGCGTAATGGTCGGTGAAAGTGTTACGGGCGTTGAAGTCCGAGATGTTTCGGCAAAAGACAGGCTCATGAGACGGCTTGAGGCACTCGGAGAACTTCAAGATGTTCAATCCGCAAAGAACTCTGAATATCTTTCTCCCCTTCCTGAAGGACTGCTGCTTATGTTCGTGGGACTCCCTAACGATTCGAAGTCTCGTATACTCAATTCAGCATACACTGCCGGAGTGTCATATCTCGAACGCCTCGAAAGGGATAAAATTTACACGTCAAACGTAACTCTCACAAGCTCGGTATTATGGGAAGAAATCAACAAAGCAAACATTCCGCCTGATGACGCGAACATAATCTACCAGATTTTAGCGGTATTCGGGAATCTCAATATACGTCATGACGAGGACTTGACCAGCATAGCAAGACAGGCTGCAATAGATGAAGTGCCGACAATCGACCGAAGATTAGATCCCGGAGATGTTATAGTCAGCAAGGGTGAAGTTGTTACGGAACAGACAGCAACACTCCTCCGGCTTCAAGGCTATACTGAAGATGTTTTCCCGATGAGCGAGATTTTTGCGGTGATACTCTGCGTATTATCGCTCCCGTTGTGGATGAACATTCTGAGCAAAGGAGCGGGCGAACATAAACCGTCATTGCGCTGCGTAGTATTCATAGTGATAACGGCATGGACATTTGAGACTGTAGCGGGCAAAATGGGCGTTTACGGTGCTGGAACGTTAGCGGCCTCAAGCGTAGCACTTCTATGCATTGATGATTACATGGCGTTTTGGGTTGCTGTAATGTCGGCGGCATCGGGTGTATTTGTCGTAACGGGTCAGGCCGTAACAAACATAATACTTCTTGGGGCTATGGCAGTATTCACACCTACAGCGGGATATTACGTTCTGAGGAATCTTGAGTCGCGCCGTCAAGTCTCATACAAAATTGTCGTAATGGCATTCATATTGACCGTTCTGCGAATGTTATTGAGATACGTACAGGGAACGCCGTACACTTTAAGGAGTTTCGGAACGGGTGCGCTAATGTTCTTTGCGTTTGAGGCAGGGTCAGCACATGTAATGATGGGAGTACTTCAATACTTTGAAGAATATTTAGGGACGCTCTCAATCATGAGCATACGTGAAATCAGCAATCTTTCAAGCGCATTACTGAGGGATTTACAGAGGCAGGCACCGGGGACTTATCAGCACAGCTTGACGATAGCGACATTAATTGAGGCTGTCGGAATGAAACTCGGAATGGATACGAATTTGCTCCGTGCAGGTGCGTATTATCATGACATAGGGAAGCTCCGTAAGCCGGAATATTTTGTTGAGAATCAGGGCGGAGGAGTGAACATTCACGACTCAATGTCGCCTATGTTGAGTTCACTTGCTATAATTTCACACGTTAAGGACGGACTCGAATTGGCTTGGGAGGCAAAATTGCCGCGAAGGATACGTGATTTTACTGCCGAACATCACGGTGATACGAGTACGAGATATTTCTACAACAAAGCAGTATCACTCGGCGAGAACGTAGAGTGGTCGCAATTCTGTTATCCCGGCCCTAAGCCTCAGTCGAGAGAGACAGCACTGTTAATGATAACGGACTCTGTTGAAGCGGCAGTAAGGGCAGCGAATATTCAGGAGAGCGGCGGAGAGTCAGTCAGCAAAATCGAAAAGATAGTGAGACAGGTAATAACGAGCAAGATAAACGAGAAACAGTTTGACAACGTAGCATTTACGATGAAGGATTTTAAGGTTATAGAACAGACGTTAATATCCGTGTTAATATCAATGTATCACACGCGCAAAGTGAAGAAGATTGAGCGCAGGAAATAATCACGAAAGAGGTTAGTTACGATTTGAAGTTATCAGTAAGCATTGATGCCCCTGAAGATTCAGGAGACGGCAACAGTAGCAGTACGAACCCATATTACCCCGACGCAAAAATTTACAGCACCGAAAAAGTAACAGGAGTCCTTGAGGAATATTTGCGGGAAATTTACCCCAACAGTAAGAGATATGATTCCGCAGAAATATCCTTAACCTTCATGCCGCCTGACGAAATACGCGCATTGAACCGCGATTACAGGAATGTTGACGAGGCTACGGACGTACTGTCATTCCCGATGATTGACGAAATGCCCGCGAATATGCCCGTCTTAATGCTCGGCGACATAGTGATATGCCCGGAGGAAGTAACGCGCCTTCACCCTGAGCTTTCACGGACTGAGGGAATATCTCTGATGATAGCGCATTCGTTCCTTCACTTGCTGGGATATGACCATGACACTGACGAAAGGCAAGCGGCCATGTGGCAGAAGCAGGACGAAATTTCGCGGAAAATTCTGGGGGTACTCTAACATGCCGGAAATAATTGTAGGGTTTATCGTGCTGTTCTTGCTGTCGGCGTTCTTCAGCGGTGCGGAGACATCAATAACTGCAACGGGAACGGGAAAATTGCGGACATTCATTGACACTGGGAAATATAGATTCCTCAACTCAACGTTTCAATGGCTGATTGATGACACGCAAGAGGCTTTAACGGTCTGCCTAATCGCAAACAATATCGTGAACATTTCAGCGAGTGCTTTAGCTTCAGGGATTGCGCTTGAGATATTCGGGGCTGCTGCTGTAGTGGCGGTAGTGCCTGTGATGACGGTGCTAATAGTGATATTCGGCGAGATTCTCCCTAAAAGCGCGGCAATGGTTTACTCCGAACGTGTGCTGATTGTGGCGGCTCCTATACTTAGGGTGCTAGCGTTCCTGATTTCACCGTTAGCGTGGGCGATGAAGAAGTGCGTAACAGCTATCGGCTTCCTGTTACATATAAATTTGGGGGCGCAGCAGGTTTTTGTTACGCGAGATGAGATAGAACAGCTCGTGAAAATCGGTGAGGAGTCCGGCGCATTAGAGGCCAGCGAACGGAGAATGATTGACGGGATAATAGATTTTGACGAGACGAGAGTCCACGAGATAATGATACCGCGTACAGACATGATAGCGATTGAGGCGGACTCTACGCTTGAAGAGGCGGTGAAGATATTTATTGATGAAGGGCATTCAAGAATCCCGGTATACGAAGAGAGTCCCGACAACATAATCGGAATACTTTACGTTAAGGATACGTTGAAGAATCTCAGCGAGGGTAATTTGTCTTCAGGCGTAAGGGAATTATTGAGGAAGCCAATATTTGTCCCCGAAACTATAAGGACTGCCGAACTTCTCGAAAACATGAGGCGTGAACATATACACATAGCTGTGATTGTTGACGAGTACGGCGGGGTTGCTGGTATCGTAACGATGGAGGACATATTAGAGCAGATAGTCGGTGAGATTCAGGACGAATATGACGAGGAGTCGCCCGAAATACAGAAACTTGATGACGGGTCATATCTTGTTCAGGGGATAATGAGTCTTGATGCCCTTAATGATGAATTGGGTACGGATTTTCATAGCGATGATGCTGAAACGATAGGGGGATTAGTGCTGATATTGTCTGGGAGTTTCCCTGATGAAGGGGAGATATTCCATTATGAGGGCTGGACGATAAGAGTCGCGGGTCTTGAGGATCATAGGATAACATTGCTTAACCTGTCGAGGACTCACGAAGAAATTATAGATTGAGGGAAAAAAATTCCCCCGCCGTTTTCAGACAGGGGAGTTTTTGACTTTAGCGTCTCTTCCTGAAAAGTGAAAGCCCTATCATCAGCATCAACGAAAGTGTTCCGCTTCCTGAAACACACCCTCCGCTTGAGCTGTTCACTCCCGTAACTTCTTCGGACTCGGACTCTTCAGCTTCAGGAGAAATTGACACGTCCATATTAACATCCTCAAATCCCGTCTCGTACTCATAC
>JAFSLR010000089.1 GCA_017448375.1 Synergistaceae bacterium
AATACGTGAAGAACTTAGCCGCCGTTACAGCCGAGAAAGAACGAATCGGTGCTGAACTCAACGTTGCGACTCAGATTCAGGCAGATATGCTTCCGAGAATATTTCCTCCTTTCCCGGAGCGCAAAGAGTTCGACATCTACGCCACAATGACACCCGCAAAGGAAGTCGGCGGAGATTTCTATGATTTCTTCCTGATTGATGACGATCATCTTGCGTTGGTTATGGCTGATGTTTCGGGGAAGGGAGTACCTGCTGCGCTCTTTATGGTCATCGCGAAGACTCTCATCAAGAACCGCGCTCAAATGGGCGGAACTCCCTCAGAGATTCTCGCTGACGTGAACACTCAGTTATGTGAGGGGAACGAGGCCGAATTATTCGTTACGGTTTGGCTCGGCATTCTCGAAATCTCAACAGGCCATGTTACAGCCTCAAACGCAGGCCACGAATTTCCCGCAATATATCGCCCGGGCGAAGGCTATACTCTCTTCAAGACAAAGCAGAGTCCAGCCGTAGCAACAATGGAAGGATTGAGATTCAGAGCCTCAGAATTTACGCTCAACCCCGGCGATGATTTGTATCTGTACACGGACGGAGTAGCGGAGGCCACGAACATTAACGATGAACTTTACGGCACTGAAAGAATGATTGACGCTTTGAATCATACTGACGGAATGACGGTTGAGGAAATTTTGCGTACTCTCAAGAAATCCGTTGACGATTTCACGGGGGAGGCTCCGCAGTTCGATGATATAACAATGCTGTCATTGAAGTATTACGGGAAATGCTGAGAAAAAATATTGCCGTACAGATTATAGCGGGCGTTGTACTTGTGCTTGTTGGGCTTACGGTTTTCGTCTGCGTAACGGGATACAGGGAGTTCACGTCAGCTGTTGCGACTCAGTACGAGGATTGCGCGTACAACACAGCGAGGACTGCCGCGACAATGATTCCCCATGAGCTTTTGACTGGGGGTATTGCGGGCTCTGAGTTTCAAATGCGCTTCAAAATGCTTAATGACGAATGGGAAAGACTCGCGAACACTCAGGACGCTACATTCATTTACGTTATACGGCCGGACAAGAGCGACTACAATCACATAAAATTTTTCCTCAGCGTAATGAACAGCTCAGCAAATTACGACCGTTACCCAAGCGGTTACGTAAGGCAGACTACGAATGACGAATACCGCCGGGGCTACAAGGAGATTTGCGAGAACGGCGGACAGAAGGTAACAATTTTCCGCGACAAGGGCGACAGTGAAACAGGCCATCACATCACCGTAATGATTCCCGTAAAGACTCCTAATTCTAATTCGGTTGACTGGATACTCTGCGTACAGCGTCAAATGGAACGCCTTAACTTTTACCGAACATCTTACGTTGACCATGTTGCGACTGTTGCGGCTGTGATAGTGCTTGTTGTGTTTGCTGTTTACGCGCTTTACCTGAACAAAGTTTTGATACGCCCCGTTCAGAAAATAGCGGCTGAGACGGAAAGATTTGCCCGCGAGAACACGAAAACCGAGTCGCCCCTCAGCAAGGGAATAACGACAGTCAACGAGATCGGAAGGCTTGCGAAAACGATTGACGCAATGGAGTCTGATGTTCTGAATTACATTGAGAGCATAACGCGGATAACTTCCGAGAAGGAACAGATAAAGGCCGAACTCAATATAGCCGCAAAGATTCAGACTGACATGCTGCCGAAGATTGTCCCTCCGTTTTCGGACAACGAATGCTACGATATTTCAGCGACAATGACTCCCGCGAAAGATGTCGGAGGAGATTTCTACGACTTCTTTATGGTTGATGATAATCATCTCGCAATGGTAATGGCTGATGTTTCAGGTAAGGGGATTCCGGCTGCGCTTTTCATGGCAAGGGCGAAGGCTGTAATTCGGACTCGCTCTCAAATGGGCGGGACTCCTTCAGAGATTCTTGCTGACGTTAATAACCAGCTGTGCGAAGGTAACGAGGAAGATTTGTTTGTTACGGTCTGGCTTGGGATTCTCGAACTCTCAACGGGAAAAGTTATCGCCTCAAATGCCGGCCATGAATACCCCGCTGTCTACAGAAAAGGTGAAGGCTATACTCTCTTCAAGACGAAACAGAGTCCTGCTGTTGCGACAATGCCTGGAATGAGATTCAAAGGCTGTGAGATTACGCTTAACCCGGGCGATAATCTGTACCTTTACACGGACGGAGTCGCGGAGGCAACGAACAGCAGCGAGGAACTTTACGGTACGGAGAGAATGATTGACGCACTGAATCAAACGGACGGAATGACGGCGGAAGAAATTCTGCGTACTCTCAAGAAGTCAGTTGATGATTTCACGGGAGATGCACCGCAGTTTGATGACATAACAATGCTCTCACTGAAATATTACGGAAAGGAAGAATGAGCCTTGAAAGAATTAACAACGGAAGCCAGTACAGATAAACTTGATGAAGTGCTGGGATTCATTGATGAGATTCTTGACGAATGGGACTGCCCGATGAAAATCGCAACGCAGATAAACATTGCCGCCGAAGAAATTTTCGTGAACATCGCGCATTACAGCGGAGCGAGTGAGGCACGAATCAGCGTAGGAAAATCGGGCGACATGGCCGAGATAACATTCACCGACAGCGGGAGACCCTATAATCCCCTCGAAAAGGCCGACCCTGATATTACGCTCCCGGCTGAGGAAAGGGACATCGGCGGACTCGGAGTGTTCATCGTCAAAAAGACAATGGACGGAGTGAGCTATGATTACCGTGATGGCTGCAACGTCTTCACAATGCGGAAAAGGATAGCGGGATAATGTTCATAGGGCGCGAAAAGGAATTATCACAGCTTGAGGAAGCATATCACGGTGAAGGCTGTAAATTTTTCGTGATACAGGGCGGAAAAGGAATCGGCAAAACGACTCTCATTGAGGAATTTTGCAGGAACAAAAACGCCCTGATATTTTCTCCCGTCTCAATGGGCGCAAAAGCTAACCTCAAGCATTTTTCGTGGCTGATACTCCGTCATTACAACGACACAATGCAGCGTGAGTTTCAGTTCTGGGAGGACGCACTGAATTACATTGCGGGGAAAAATGAGCGGATTATAATTGCGGTTGATAATGCTGACATTCTCGCGGAAAGTTCTCCACTGATAATGAAAGTTTTTGCGAAGGTATTAGGCTCAACGTTCGAGGGAAAAAATATACTCCTTATATTTTCCTGCAAAGATTCTTCACCGCTAAAAGTAACGGGATTATTTGACAGAGCATTCGTTATACAGCTTGAAAAATTCCTGAACGAAAAGAACATTGAGAGCCTCAAGCGCGAGGAAATGAAGAACACTGTCATAGGCCATGCGAAATTCTTGCAGGTTCCAGCGGACACCGTGATAATTCGTGAGGGCGAAATGAACGCCGAAATGTACAAAATCATCTCAGGCCGTGCAATCTGTAACATTAATTACGGTACTGATGATGAATATTTGCTGGGAAGCCTCAACGAGGGAAAAACTTTCGGTGAATATTCTCTCCTTACTGACAATCCCGGAATTTATACGGTTACGGCTTACAGTGATATGCTGCTTCTGAGGATAAGCCGATCTGACTTTGAGAGTTTCATTCAGATGAACGCGGCGAACTCCGTCAACATTATGCGTAACATGGCCGTAATGATGAACACAATGAAAGTCAACATCAACATGCTGAACGAGGAATTGAAAGCCTAAAACAAATCCCCCCTGCCTCACGACAAGGGGGACAACTTTTTTTCACTTCTTGCTATTTCTTGCCCTGCCACTCACAGAGAAGTCCCGTAGCAATCATCATAGAACTCCACGTTCCCGCAATCATTCCGACTAACATCGCATAGCTGAAAGCCATTAACACCGGCCCTCCCCATACGCACAACGCTACAACAGGGAATAACGTTGTCAGTGTCGTGTTGATTGTACGCGCTAACGTCTGGTTCAGAGATTTGTTGACGAGGTTCACTATGCCTTCACGGGATAACGTTCCCCAGTTTTCGCGGACACGGTCAAGAATGATTATCGTGTTGTTCAGGGAATATCCCACAATCGTCAATATCGCTGCAATGAATGACGAGCCTATCTCCATCTGCGTAATGCTGAAGAATCCCAGAGCGATTATCACGTCATGCACTAACGGTACAACGCTGACTACCGCAAATCTGAACTGGAAACGGAGCGTAATATATATCAGTATGGCAACAAGCGCGATCGTTACGCCGATAAACGCCTGTCTCCGCAATTCTCCACCGACAACAGGCCCGACCTTCTCAAAACCCGTAACCTTCATGTCAGGATATTTCGCGGTCAACGCCTTCACTACATCTTCACGGCTCTTTTCGGTGTCCTCATTCGTGCGGATTATGATTCCTTTCTCGCCGAAATGCTGAATCATTGCGCCTTTTGCCACGATTCCAGAAATTACATCTCTAACTTCTGAAATGTCCGGCACTGTCTCAAATTCCGTCTGGATTACGTTTCCGCCCGTGAAATCAATTCCGAGATTAAGACCGCGCGTAAGCAGTAATACAAGGCTGGCAATCACAAGCACAAGGCTGACAGTGAGCGCAAATTTTCTGTGCTTCATGAAGTCTATGTTTCTCATTTCCTCACTATCTCCTTTCCGCGCTTCACGAACAACTGCAATATAGCCCGCGTTACGACAATGTTAGCAAAAACGCTCGCCACAAGTCCGACCGACAATGTTACGCCGAAGCCCCTAACTGAGCCTGACCCGAAATAGAACAGCACCAACGCCGCAATAAGTGTCGTGATGTTTGAGTCGAGGATTGTTACGAGTGCTTTTCGGAATCCTGAGTCAAGTGCTGCCATAGGAGTTTTGCCCGATTTCTGTTCTTCCTTGACGCGCTCATAGATGAGAACGTTACCGTCAACAGCCATTCCCAATGTCAGAATGATTCCCGCGATGCCCGGCAATGTCAGTGTTGCGTTGAAGGCGATTAACCCAGCGAATATCAGCAATATCGTAACAGCAAGTGCCAAATCCGCCGCGAGTCCCCTGAACTGATAGTAGATGAGCATGAATACAAGAACCATTCCCGCACCGAATAATCCGGCTTCGAGTCCCTGCCTCACTGAGTCAGCTCCCAAGCTGGGGCCTACGGATCTGTTCTCGGCGATCTCAACCGCAACAGGGAGCGCGCCTGCCTTGAGCATTATTGCGAGCCTTCCTGCCTCATCAGCCGTGAAACGCCCCGTAATCTGAGCATGTCCGCCCGCGATTCTGTCCTGCACAACTGGAGCTGAGATTACAACGTCATCGAGTACGATTGCTATCTGTTTTCCCACGAGTCTGGCTGTTGCTTCCTCAAAGAGCCTTGCGCCGTTGTCGTTGAACTCAAGAGACACTCCGAGACGGCCTAAACTGTCAGGGTTGACTTGAGCGTTCACCAAATCTTTTCCCGACAAAAGTACAGGGCCTAAAAGGTAAAATCTTCCGGCTTCCTCAGCAGGTGCAACGATTGCCCCGACCGTGTTCTTTGCGCGTGCCTGAAAATCTGCGCTTGAGTTGCTGAGCTGGTCAATCGCTCTCTGCCATCTCTCCTGAGCCTGTACGAACTGTATATCGCTGTCGTAATTGCTCCGAATCGGTGCAGGGGGAGGAGTCCCGGTTGAGTCTAAAACTTCGCGGAAATCAAGCTGTGCCGTTCTCCCGATAAGCTCAAGTGCAGCAGCTGGGTCTTGTATTCCGGGCAAGTCTACGATTATACGGTCGTTTCCTGACTTCTGTATTATTGGTTCGGCGACTCCGTACTGGTCTATACGGTTTCTCAGGACTGCAAGCAATCTGTCTATGCTGTCATCGCCTAACGGGTTTTCGGGAGTCCCTTTTGCCTGAAGGACTATGTGCGCGCCCCCTCGAAGGTCAAGCCCCAAGTTGAGGCCGTTCCTGTAGAAGTACGCAAAGCAAGCCGCCCCCGCAACAACGATTAACACAAGCCAGAGGCGTAATCTGTCGGTGCGGTTCATTAAGATGCCGCCTCCGTTTTTGCTGCTGCTGGTGTGCGTTTGCCCTGAACTGCTGACTTCAGGATCGTTACGCGGACTCCCTCAGCAATCTCAACCTGGAACGAATCATCACGGACTTCACGAACTGTGCCGTAGAATCCGCCGATTGTGATTATCTGATCTCCCCGCGCAATGCTGTCAATCATATTCTTCTGTTGTTTGTCGCGTTTTTTCTGGGGACGAATGATGAAGAAATAGAATATCAGCACGAATATAGCAAGTGGGAATAACATACCCATTAATCCGCCCTGCTGTGCTGCTCCTCCTTCTGCACCTGATCCACCGCCCGTTGAAGGCGCACTGCCTCCGCAGGGGTTTACTGCTGTTGTTGATTCTGCCATGTCGAAAAAATTACCTCCAAAAAATTATTTCCTTTTCCACGCTACTGCTTCAATCTCAACTTTTACGCCTTTGGGCAAATCCTTTACCGCTACGAATGATCTTGCCGGGGCGTTTGCCGGGAAATACTCAGCGTATACGGTGTTGACTGCTGAGAAGTCCGCAATATCAGCCGCGAATACAGTAGTCTTCACAACGTCCGTAAGAAAATATCCGGCTGCCTCAATGATAGCCTTCAAGTTTTCGAGGGAACGTTTTGCCTGAAGCGAGACATCATCGGGAACTTCGCCTGTTGCGGGGTCTACTGGAATCTGCCCTGAGACAAAGAGAAATTCCCCAGCCTGTATTGCCTGTGAGTAAGGGCCGATAGCAGCGGGTGCCTTGTCGGTTGAGATTTTGCGCTTGATGACTAACTGCTCAAGTATTGATTCAGGTTCTACGAATGCCATGAATAAACCCTACTTCCACATCGGTGAATATCTGTCGAGTTTTGCGTATTTTGCGGTTTCGCCGAGATCTTCCTCGATTCTGAGAAGCTGGTTGTACTTTGCGATTCTGTCGGTGCGTGCAATGCTTCCCGTCTTAATCTGTCCTGCGCGTGTTGCGACCGCCAAGTCAGCAATGAAAGTATCAGCTGTTTCACCCGAACGGTGAGAGACTACAGCCGCGTAACCTGCCTCACCGGCCATGCGGATAACCTGCAATGTCTCGCTGACTGTACCTATCTGGTTGAGCTTGACGAGAACTGCATTTGCTACCCCCTCAGAGATACCCTTTGCGAGGATTTTCGGGTTCGTAACAAAAAGGTCATCGCCGACAAGCTGAATCTTTTTGCCGAGTGAAGCCGTGAGAGCTGCCCAGCCTTCCCAGTCATCTTCAGCACAGCCGTCTTCGATTGAGATTACGGGGTAATTGCTTGTGAGGTCTTCATACATTCTGACGAGGTCTGCTGATGAATATTCTGCGCCTCCGCTCTTTGTGAAGACGTACTTGTTCTTCTTCGTGTCAAAGAACTCTGATGATGCAACGTCAAGCGCAAAGCTCACATCATCGCCGGGCCTGTAACCAGCTTTGTTGACGGCCTCCATGAGAAGGTCGAGTGCCTCGCGGTTATCTTTGAGGTTGGGAGCGAATCCGCCTTCATCGCCTACGCCTGTTGAATATCCGCGTGCTTTGGTGCAGCCTTTGAGGGCGTGATAGACTTCTGCGCCCATTCTGAGAGCCTCTGAGAACGACTCAGCGTTGTGAGGGACAATCATAAATTCCTGAAAATCGACTGTTGAGTCCGCGTGAGCTCCTCCGTTGATGACGTTCATCATGGGAGTCGGGAGAAGTCCGCCGCCGATGCCGCCGAGCCATGAATACAGCGGTACACCGTGCGACTCTGCCGCTGCTCTTGCGTTCGCCATTGAGACTCCGAGAATTGCGTTTGCTCCGAGCTTTGATTTTCCTTCTGTGCCGTCAAGGGCTATCATTGCGCGGTCAAGTGCTCCCTGATCGTCTGCGTCCATTCCGAGAATTTCGGGGGCGATTTTCTCGTTCACGTTCTCTACTGCGTGCTGAACGCCTTTTCAGTTGTAGCGTGCTTCCTTGTCGCGGAGCTCTAATGCCTCGTGGACTCCCGTTGATGCTCCCGAAGGAACAGCGGCGCGCCCCATTGAGCCGTCTTCAAGGTAAACGTCAACTTCTACTGTGGGATTGCCTCTTGAATCAAGAATTTCACGGCCGTGTACACCTATTATTGATGCCATTGAAAATTTCCTCCTGTTGAAATAATTAATTTTATGCAGTTATTATAAATGCCCGTTCAAAAAATTAAAATGGTTTTTCGTCCGGCTTGACTGTACGCTCCTCTAATTGTTCCCATGAAATTGTTTTGGGTCTCTTTAACATGGCCTCATCTGCACAGAGAACTTTTACTTTCAGAACACGGTTAACATATGCAACTTCAATCACGTTATTTTCATGGACTTCACTTGACGGTTTGCATTCTCTGCCTTCGAGTCTGACTGCTCCGAGTTCAATCATTTCCTGCGCAACTGTCCTGCGTTTTACGAGTCTTGCCAGCTTTAAATATTTATCAAGCCTCATTATGATTCGTTCCTCCTGTTGTAAATATAAAAATTATGTGTAGCTTATATCATTACACTACAATATGTTAATTATCGAATAAG
>JAFSLR010000090.1 GCA_017448375.1 Synergistaceae bacterium
AGCCTTGCGCGTGTTGATATTTCGGGCAAATCGAACTCCGTCTGAATTACTCCGTGTTCATCGGGGTAAACTACGCTGTCGAACATGCTCAATATCTTGAAACGCTGAATATTACCGTCGGGCGCAAAATCTTCCATTCCTCCATCACCGCCGGGGTGAAGCTGCTGTGATGCAACGTTTTCAGGGGGTATCAGGCTGTCGTAGATGTCGAAACCCTGTGAGTTAAGTTTGCGTACTCCCCAGAAATGTTTGAGAATGTCGGGTGTCTTGAATTTCGTTATACCCAGTACTCCATCATCAACAAGAGCTATTGAGACATCAGCATTTTTCGCTATGGCCGCGCTTGAAGCGTTGAGTTTTATTGTTACTGGGATTTTTGCTGACGGGACGTATTTTTCGGGCGCGTCAATCTTCACGGATATGTTGTAGTCCGAAGTGTCGGTCGTGAGCCTTGCGAGACCTGCCGCCCTGTGTGAACTCCATGATGTAGCGTCTGAAACTGAAACGGGGCGTACAATCCATGCTGAGACCCAAACATTCGGCCTCATGTCCTGTACTACTGGAATGTCATACGTAAATTCAGGCGTATCAACTTCGCGTACTGTGCGTGAGATTAATTTCCCGCCTTCAACCGCTATCATCATTAACCCTGAGAACGGAGCTTTAATCTTAACGTGTGCAGTATCTCCGAGCCTGTATATCTCTTTGTCGGGGATTATCTCTACCCTGTCGATGAGCGCAGAGCCATTCCCTGATGAGCTGCTGTCTGAAGCGTAGAACCTGTAGACTGCCCTTGCTTTGTCGTCAGTGTCCGAAATCCTCACCATGTATGAGCCGTAGCTTTCAGGCGTGAAGCTGACATCTGCTAAACCGTTTTTGATGGTTACAGTCTTTTCGCTCACTTCGGATAATTCCTCTTCTGACTGCCAGCGTTTGTTACCGTCAATTTCAACGATATTATAGCTGTAAGTTATTCGGTAAAGTGTGGCAGAAAGTTCTACGGGGTCTGCGGGTTCTTCAGTGTCGGGCTTAACTCCGGCTACGCTGAAAGTGATTGGGTTCCTCACTCTGAACGTGTCAGTTTTGGGCGCAATCCCAAGCACGTAAGGAACGGAGTAATATGGCCGCGTTACTGAGGCATTCACCCATCTTCCGTTGTCTTCTTGGACTTCTGTGCGCAACGTTACGTTTATTGCTGTGGGTGCTTCCCAATCGCTGTTGAGTTCGAGTGAGGCGTGCCCGTTCCCGAATGCGTCAAGCGTCTCAGGCTCAAATTCTCCCTCATCACCCGCAAATTTCCTCGAAGGATCTCCGAACTTATAGCCCTTCCATCTGTCCTGTGTAGGCTCAAATTCTCCCTGCACTGCACGCCATGAAACTTTGTACGGCAATCCTGCACCCATTGCACCGAAAAGCCATTGCGCAGAAATATCCGCCGTAAACGTATCACCATGTATCAAATACGGCCTGTGTACGTTCATTTTCACATCTATTCTCGGCGGCGCAAAGTCCTCAACATGAACTTTGTACGATGCTATAACGTTTTCACTTCCCGGCACTGAGATTGAAACCGTCCATTGTCCCGTTATCGCCCGGCCCGGTATTGATACGTTTGCTGTTCCGCTTCCTTTGGCGTTGAGAGTGATTAACTCCTGCATTACCGCACGCCCTAAGCTGTCTTTCACTGTCCATAATATCGGGAACGCTTCAGGTGTCGACAAATCCGCATTCCTCACTATGAACTTGAAGACCGCATTTTCTCCCGGCCTGTAAATGTCTCTGGGTGAAAAGATTACTCCGTCATAGCCCGACCTGAGCCATTCACGCCCTGAAGTGTCAAACATTTCTTTGCTCAGAAGGTTTCTCGTGAGATGAATATACGTTAAGTCTTTGCCCTTTGAGATTACTGCTGTATCGGGCTTGTTGTCATTATCCCACGTTTTTCCGTCCGGGAACTCAAAGTAGAATACTCCGCCTTGATTGGTCGTGCCTTCAGCGATGAGCTGTTTTTTGGCTGAATATATGCGGACGCGAGCCTCATTGACTGGCTTTGCTGTTGAAAGCGTGTTCACCCAGAACAATGCGCTGTCTTCCCATAATCGTGCAGTAACTCCCAAATCTGACAGTATCACCATCTGCTGTGCTTCATTCCACCATTCAGAATTTGCATCTCTTACTGTCAAAAGGAATAATCCCCTGTCGCCCGATGTCATTTCCTCAACAGGAATATATTTACGCACTCTTTCATTCAGAGGAAGGTTGACGGTGATTTCTTTCGTGAATACTCTCTGTGCTATGTCCTTGTTGAAATACTCGTAATCCTCATTGATGACGTGAGGAATATTATTCTCATACATCTTCCAGAGGTCAATTTGAAGCCTGCTTGTGTTGAGTAATTCAACTGGGATTGAGCCTTCCTGAATTGGTACAAGGTAACTTCCTGCTGACGGTAACGAAACTTCAGGGTCTAAATCAGGCATTATTACGGATTGCTTGAAGTCTTCATTGAGCACTAATCCGCCTTTAGATGGGAAGCCCTTACGGAATGTTATCACAAAACGTGAACGCGGCTTGAAGTCATCTGTGCGTATTCTGAGGATTTCATCACTCCAGCCCGATTCAAACGAAGGATTGCTGACAGGCGGTTCAATGTTGATGAAATTCCTGACTGTCTGGGGGTCAAC
>JAFSLR010000091.1 GCA_017448375.1 Synergistaceae bacterium
CCCAGTAAGTAGTTTTGCGTATGATGGAAGCTCTTCCGAACGCCAGACAAACGACACTGACAGAATAGCCAGTGTTACCGCGAGACAAGAAACAAATCGTCTCATGCTAAATCTTCCTCCTCATGTGTAATATTTATGTTGAAATCCTGAAACATGATAAGTATACCCCTAATTGTTCATTTTTGCCTCCTTCCTATATGTTATTTTCTCGAAACGTCAATTTCTGGATAGTGATATTCTCCTTAATTACGGGTTAAGGCCCGAACATTCACGAATTTGTTTCCGCAAGCCTCTGAATCGCTTCCAAAGTCAGCCCTGTACCTTTTGCAATATCTTCGAGCGTCAACTTGCCCATCATCAGAAAATTACGCGCAACGCTCTCTTTTTCTTCCTTTCTAGCTCTTTGCTCGCCTCTTTTCTCAGCTCTCTTCTCCGCTCTTTTCACTGCTCTGTTCTTCCATTCCTCAAAATAATTGTCCATTGGCTCACTTTCTCCTTCTTCTGTAAATTTCAGAAAGCCGACACGTTCCGCAAGCATAGGAAAATACATCTCTTCCGCGTTCGGGCAATTCAAATCGTGAATCAGCTTCCAGATTTCTGAACCGTCATTCTCGGCCGAACAGTTGATATATATCGTGTGCGCCCCATCATGAAACGGCTTAATTACATCGTCAATATACTTGTGTATCGTGTATATCGCACGGCCAAGCCCTAATACATCATTCCGCGTTATGAATATCACATAGCATTCGGGAAGCTCCGAGAAATCTTGCCCCTTTTCAAGCGAATGCACATCTATCATTCCAGTGTGAAATCTCGCACGTTTCGGATCTGCTCCGTCATCAGCATTCTGGATTTCTATATTATATCGGATTCCATTGCTGTCCTCTGCGTAAACATCAAGGCACACTGAACGCTCGAATCCCTGAAGCATTTTCTGAGTCTCCACGCTCTTCACTACAAGATCATTCCTGCCCAGAATTACCCTCAGCATTTCCTCAACACACGGAATATTGTTGCTTAGTGCCGCGTTCATAAAATTGTTATCCATGAGAGTCAGAGCACGTAAATGTTCCCTGAACTTCTGCGACCTTCTTCGTTTTCTTGTCTTCATATATTCACCCGCATTATTTTTTGTTCATTCGGAAATGATGATATTATCCTTAATTTTTGTGATAATACAATATATAAAAGGAGGAATATTTTTACATGTCAAAACTATTCGGACTCAAACAGCTTGATTATTTCCGCTCCTCACTCGATGAACGCTCGCAGGCCTCCCTCAAAGCCGCCGTAAACCGTATCACAGACGCAAAATCACACGGAGGCCGCGTAATGGTCGTTACGGGTTCAGGCCCTAACATTCACGAGGGTGTAACGACTCTCATCGCCGAACTCATACGCGCAGGACTCGTTGACGCTGTCTCGACAAGCTCAGCCGTAATCGCTCACGAAATGGCCGGAAGCCTCGATCGTGTTTACCGTGTTGACGCTCAGGCACTCGGTATGGACATGGCCAGAATGCCCCGGGGCGATGTCTTCGAGTTCACCCGAATGAATGACTCCGAGATTGAAGCCCTCAAACGTGAAATGCCCCTTGATGATGATTTGCTTGAACGCGGGAAAAATCTCCCTCACGTCAACGAAATCATTAAAGCCGCCGGAAATATGGCTTACCCTATGGGACTAAGGACAGAGAGACTCGCACATGAAGTTCTGAGTCTCGCGAGGATTTACGGACTCCCCTTCGAGACCGTAGCGGGATGGGGCTGCGATGAACATACCATGCTGGGCGCGGCTTCACGCAGGAACATTCCAGTACTCGTTACGATCCCTCAGCTTGTCGGGGGCGGTGCTGTCGGAATGTCAATCGGAGACTCGATTCCAATCTCTGAACGCTCAATGAGAATTTCACGCATGTTAGCGTCATGTGATGTCATAATTGAGTCAGCTGTAGCATTAACGCAGGAGATTCACGACGGCCCCTTTGAGTGTTACACGGGGCATGGTATTTGGGCTTGGTGGTCTGGTCAGAAAACGTACAATCTTCGCGACAAATCACTGATCCGAATCGACCTTGACGAGAATCTCCGCAGGGCTGTCGAACTCAACCAGACAGTACAGGAAGCAATCGACAAAGGCTTGCCCAAGACGAAAGCCGCAAAGATTCCGTTCAGAATGGAGATGTCAGCATTTGCGCGCCACGAAGGAAGCATACCCATTGTTGGCGACATCGGTAAAGTTTGGCCGTTAATCGCTCATGATGTTGCGGAGAATCTCGGTATAACGCTTGAATTTCTTTCGGCATCTCAGGACACGCCCGAAGGACAGTTAATGCGGGACTGGATTGTTGAGAACGTGAAGCCCCTTGACGTTCAGAAAATGCGCGGGTGTTCGGAAAATTTCTGCAAATAACTCCGAAGAATTGTTGACAGGTATATACCCTCTTAAGCTACAATATTCACACTTAATTCTCCGCAAAATTCTTAGGAGTGATTTACCGTGAAAAAATATATTGTTCTGCTTGTGCTTCTGTTACTATTGCTGCCGATGTTCTTTTTTTCGGGCAAAGAGGAAGAAAAGAAACCTTCAAAGCCTGTTCTGAGAGTCGGTTCTGAATGCGATTATGTCCCGAACAGCTGGGAAACTCTCACGCCCACAGAGTTCAATTTTCCGATTGTGAATCATGCGGGATATTACGCGGACGGCTATGACATACATATAGCGAAACTAGTAGCGAGTCAGCTTGATTATGCCCTTGAGGTGAGGAAGATTGCGTGGAACGATTTGCTTCCGTCCTTGAACAGAGGGGAGATTGACGTAATATTTTCATCTATGCTTGATACTGAGGAGCGGAGGGTAATTGCGGCATTCTCAGATCCTTACGAGGTGAGGAAGACGGAATACGGGATTATTGTCGAAAGCGTGAGCCCTTATATCACAGCGAAGGCATTAAGTGATTTCAGGGGAGCGAAGATAATCGGTGAAAAGGGAACGAAACTTGATGATGTTATAGTTCAGATACCGGGAGTAGTTCACTTGAAGCCGGTTGACACGATTCAAGGAATGGTTGACGCTGTTGCTGGCGGCAAGGCTGACGGTGCAGTAATCGACATAGACACGGGACATTTCTACGAGATAATAAACACGAATCTGACGCTGATAAAATTTTCTGATGACAAAGGGTTTCAGCTAGGTTTTCGCGGAGTATGCGCGGGAGTCAGGAAGGGCGACAGGGAATTACTGCACAGGATAAATCTGGCATTGTCGGTAATAGAATTGAGCGAACGTCAGAAGATTATGGACGCAGTAAATTCGAGGATGGCGACAACACTTCGTTAGGACAAGAAATCCCCTCAGCCTTAAAAGTTGGGGGGATTATTTTCACGCGAACGTAACAAAATTTTCGTGAATGAATCTTCGTCTTGTTGAATGTATATGTCGTTTGGGGTTAAAATTTTCTCGTTTCATCATCAAAATTTGGGAGTTGATTCGGCATGAAAAAATACGTTGTGTTAGCCCTCTTCTGCTGCTTTATCGGAGGTTTCATTATCTTTTCGCGTACTGAGCAGGAAATATCAGCTCCGAAAATCCTCCGAATAGGTGTTGAATGCGATTACGCCCCTAATAACTGGGAAGAAAATAACCCTTCGGACTATTCTGTTCCCCTGTCGAATCATCAAGGATATTACGCGGACGGATACGACATTCAGATAGCGAAGATTGTTGCGGATAACATGAAATGCACTCTTGAGGTGAAGAAGCTCGCATGGGATCATCTCATACCCGCATTGTTACGGGGGGAAATTGACGCGATATTCTCAGGAATGCTCGACAACAAGGAACGAAGGCGAATGATAAACTTCTCCGACACCTACGAGGTAAGCGAGACAGAATACGCCGTAATCGTGAACACTTCAACAAAATATGTCATGGCCTCAAAGCTCACAGACTTTAAGGGCGCGAAGTTCACCGGACAGAAAAGCACGAATCTTTACTCGGCAATATCACAAGTTCCGGGGGCGATTGCGCTTCCTGCGGTTGACACTGTTACCGAAATGTTGGAGGCCGTAACATCAGGTAGAGCAGATGCAAGCGTAATCAATCTTGACACGGGAAGATCGTATGAAGTCGTCCACAAGAATTTGAAGGTCATACGCTTTCCGAAAGGCAGAGGATTCAATGTAGGCTTTAGCGGGATATGCGCGGGAGTCAGGAAGAATGACAAGGAGCTTCTCAGCAAAATTAATGACGCAATAGAGGGCATAAAGAAGAGTGAACGCCGGAGCATAATGGAAAAAGTAGTAGCGAGGCTCTGGAAGAATTTGTAACAGTAAGAAAAAATCCCCCCGGCCATGAAACTGAGGGGATTATTTTTGCGTTAAGCCTTATAGACCAGCGGAATGAGGAAGCCTTCTGCA
>JAFSLR010000092.1 GCA_017448375.1 Synergistaceae bacterium
AAGGCTTCCGGCTTACGTTGAAGACATATCCTCATGGCCTCATTGCACCTCTTCACGAACGGACACCCCGAAGGAGGCTTCAGCAAATCCGGCGGCTGACCCTCAATCGGTATCAGTCTCTCATTGGGCGCGTCAGGTTTCGGCACTGAACGCAATAATCCCCGTGTGTATGGGTGCTTGGGACTGTTGAAGATTTCCCGCGACGTTCCTTCCTCCATTATCTGCCCGCCGTACATCACGATAACCCTGTCGGCCTCGCCCGCAATCACCCCTAAATCGTGTGTGATGAGTATCATAGACATTCCCGTATCATTCCGAATCTCGCGGAGCAATCCCAGAATTTGAGCCTGCACCGTAACATCAAGTGCCGTTGTCGGTTCGTCAGCAATCAGCAGCTCAGGGCCGCACAATATCGACATCGCTATCATGAGCCGCTGACGTTGCCCCCCGCTGAACTCGTGAGGGTACTGCCTCATTCTTTCATCAGCCGGAACAATCCCGACTCGTGTCATCATCTCCGCGACTCTCTCATGAATATTCCCCTTCCACTTGTGCCGCCTCAATGCCTCCTCAAGCTGATACCCAACCGATAACACCGGGTTAAGGCTCGTCATTGGGTCTTGGAATATCATCGCTATCTTGTCCCCTCGCAAAGCCTTCACTCTTTCGGGCGTTAAGTTTTCTCCCATGAAGTCGAGACGGTCATACTTCACCCGCCCGGCCTCGCCTAAGAGTCCCATCACCGATAACATTGCCGTACTCTTACCGCTGCCGGACTCGCCCGCAATCCCTAAGACTTCACCGCGCTTAACCGAGAACGTTACGCCGCCAAGTGCTTTCACTTCCCCTGCTGATGTCGTGAATGTCGTGTGAAGATTCTCTATCCTCAAAATTTCTTCTGTCATTGTGTCTCACTTCCTCAATTTTGGGTCTAATGCGTCTCTCAGTCCGTCCCCAAGAAAGTTAAACGCTAATATTGTGATTGAGATTGCACCGGCCGGGAAAAATAATTGCCACGGATATATCGCAAGTGCCGGAACTGCATCGCTGCTCAAAACTCCCCAGCTTGCCATTGGCGCACTCACTCCCAATCCAACAAACGACAAAAACGCCTCCGTGAATATCGCACCCGGTACTGAGAATGTTAATGTTACGAGTACTGCACCCATTGCGTTCGGGAGAATGTGCCGGAATAATATTCTTGATGACGATGCACCGATTACACGCGCTGCCGTAACAAACTCTTCATTCTTTATGCGCATTACTTCAGCCCTAACCATTCGCGCCATTGGAGCCCAGTATGAAATCCCCAGAGTGATGAATATGCTTTTGAGGCCGGGCCCTACTACTACCATCAATAATATGACGTAAATCATGGCCGGAACGCTGTAAATCACATCAACGATCCTCATCATTACATCATCAATTTTCCCGCCCTTGAAGCCCGATACACCGCCGTAAATTACTCCTATGAAAAGGCTTATGAAACTTGCGAGGAATCCTACAGCTAATGAAATCCTTGCACCGTATGCGACTCTCACGAACAAATCACGCCCGAACATGTCGCACCCGAACAAATGAGTCAGGCTCGGAGAATCGTTGCTGAAATTGAAATCCATCTCATCATATTCATACTGTGATAGCATAGGCGCAAATACCGCGAACAGAATCACAACCACAATCACAGCAAGTCCGAACACCGCAAGCCTGTCCGTTTTGAGTCTTGACCATACATCAGCCCAATAAGTTTTTGACGGCCTCAATGTTTCAGCGGAAAATCTTTCTTCAGCCGAAAGGGGCAAAAATTCTTCAGCGTTATACATTCCGAATCACCTCAGCTTTATTCTTGGGTCTGCAAACGATAAGCATATGTCTGTTATTATGTTGAACGCTACAAGAATCGCGCTGTAGAATATCGTTACGCCCATTATTGTTGTGTAGTCCCTGTTGTTAATGCTTGTTACGAAGAACGTACCCAGTCCCGGAACTCCGTACACCTGTTCAATCACGAAACTTCCCGTAACAATTCCAGCCGTCAAAGGGCCGAGATAAGTTATTACGGGGATAACTGCGTTCTTGAGAGCGTGAATGTATATCACAGTTCTTTCACTGAGTCCCTTAGCGTATGCCGTCCGTATGTAGTCCTGATTCAATACCTCAAGCATTCCCGAACGTACAAGCCGTGAGATGAAAGCCGCCGGATATAATGCGAGTGTTACAGCCGGAAGAAAGGCCGTGTTGAGTCCGTCCCAAAAGCCTACGGTTACCCATCCTAATTGCCACGCGAAAACGTAGACCATTAACGCCGCAATCACGAAACCGGGAACAGTTACGCCGAGAGTTGCGAGAATCATTGCGAGATGATCCGGCCATTTCCCGCGCTTTAAGGCCGATATAACGCCCGCAGGAATCCCCATCATCAATGAGAGTATGAGCGCGATACCTCCGACAGCGAATGAGACGGGGAAACTGCCTGATATGATTTCGTTGACGGTCATTCCTTCGTAACGGTATGATGGGCCTAAATCGAGTTTCATTACGTTGAGCAAATATCTTCCGTACTGGACATAAAGAGGATCATTGAGGCCGTAACGCTCATTCATTTTTTCGATGACGAAATCGGGAATCGTTTTTGCGTCTGTGAACGGCCCGCCTGGAATCGCTCTCATCATGAAGAAAGTTATAGTTATGACGATGAAAAGTGTAATGAGACCTGAGAAGACTCGCCTGAAAATGTAATTACGAATTTTGAGTCACTCCTTACATTATTGAGAATGTCAGAAGATTTTATCAAAAAAAATACAGGGAGACTCTATTGCGAATCTCCCTGCTGTTTTCCTACCACACTTCGAGCTCTTTAATCCGTTCGGGGGGCAAATACATTTTGTCTCCGCTTTGCGTTCCGTAAGTCTCGTGAAACTCCGGGAACAACTGAAGGACTGCATTACACCGCACATACATCTGCGGGTGAACATCTGTCTGCGCAAGTTCACTGACCAATTCAGGTGTAGCGACCATCTTCCAGCCCAAAGCATGAGACGCAAAGAAGTCTTTATAGTCGAAGCCTTCAGTCTTGGCCGCAATCTTCAGGATAACCTTTATCCCTACAATGTCTGCGACTGTCTCCCCTTGAGTGTAATTCCCCCTCCACTTTGTGCCGTCCTCAAGGATAGTCATATTGCTTATGTGATCGATGAGTTTCGCTGTCCTCTGATTGAACGCAGTAAAGTCATCATCTGTCCACCACTTTACAAAATTCCCGTTTTTGTCGAATTGCGCTCCAGAGGGGTCAAATGCGTGTGAAACTTCGTGTCCGATAGTTGCGCCTATACCGGCAAGATTGAACTCACGCGAGGCTTCTGGGTTGTAGAAATCCCCTCCGAGTATCCCGGCAGGAATTACTATAGCGTTATAGAGAGGCTGATAATATGCGTTGACAACGGAAATTCCTTCATCAAACCATAAATCACGGTCTATCTTCGTGTTCAGACGACTCAAGTAACATTCATAGTCGAATTTGTCCAGTTTATCAATCGCAGATAACAGGGTCTCGCCTTTCTCAATGTTGAGGCTGCCTATTCTCTCAGAGTCCGAATATCGGTCAGGG
>JAFSLR010000093.1 GCA_017448375.1 Synergistaceae bacterium
GAGCAAAGCATATAGGACTTTCAGCAAGCACAAAGAAAAGGGAATTATACTCGGCAGATGTTGAATTAAGAACGGATATTGTTGACTTAATTTCAACAAGACGCGAATTAAGGAGGAGTAGACGCAACCGCAAGACCCGTTACCGCAAGGCTAGGTTTGATAATAGGAAAAAGTCTGAAGGCTGGGTAGCTCCGTCAATCGAGAACCGAATTAATGCACATATATCTGTGATTGAGAAGGTACACCGTATATTACCCATAACTGCAATCATAGTTGAAACAGCATCATTTGACATTCAGAAGATAAAGAACCCTGAAATACAAGGAGCGGAATATCAGCAGGGTGAACAGCTAGGATTTTGGAATGTCCGAGAATATGTTTTATTCAGGGACGGCCATACATGCCAGCATTGCGGAGGAAAAAGCAAAGATAAAGTTCTCAATGTTCATCACTTGGAGAGCCGTAAGACGGGTGGAGATGCGCCGAATAATCTGATAACGCTTTGTGAAACATGCCACAGTGCTTACCATGCGGGAAAAATCAAGCTGAAGCAAAAGCGCGGGCAGAGTTTCAAAGAAGCTGTATTCATGGGAATAATGCGCTGGACATTATTCGATAAGCTGAAAGTGATTTATCCCAATGTGCGGAATACCTACGGCTATATAACAAAAAACAACCGAATACGTTTAGGATTGCCCAAAGAACATTACATTGATGCATTCTGTATAGCAGGAAATTTTGACGCTGAAAGACTACCGTACTATTGGTATCAGAAACAAGTCCGCAAGAACAACCGTCAAATCCACAAAATCCAGTACAGTAAAGGCGGGGTAAGGAAACGTAATCAAACTCCGTATATTGTATTTGGCTTCAGGCTGTTTGATAAAATCAAGTACAAAGGCCAGACATGTTTTATATACGGACGCAGAGCCAGCGGAAGTTTTTATCTCAAGAAACTGGACGGAACAACAATATCCGGCGGAACAACGTATAAGAAGCTAAGGTTAATAGTCAAAAGGAAAACATTTATAACAGAAAGGAGAGAAGTTGCGCCTTATCCATATAGGGGTATCCGGCGCAAGGGTTTTGATGAAGAAATTTATTCTCGCATTAATTCTCGCGTTATCGGTCTCAGAATCATTCGCTGAAAATCTCATCGAGCTTCGTATTCCGTGCGTTGTAGGCGGAAATGTTACGGCTAAATTGCCAGCAGGTGAAGTAATCCCTTTAGGCCATGTCCGAATGATTCCGTCAAAAACTAACTGGCCAGCTTACACCGCAAGCAAATGGGCGGCTCCGTCAACAGTCTGTGCAACCGCCGTTAATGCCATACACATTCTGATACGTGTTGAGGAAGGGCGCGGACGAATCATAAGCCTCGTACCGTCCGTAACAGTTGCCCCAGCCGCGACTCAAGGTGCATTCTTCGCGCTCGAAATGGAAGCAGGAACAGGGATATTCGGAGGTTATGCGCCTCTCACGGGGTCAAAAGTTACGGTTGAACATGACGGGGAAGAATTGCCGTTAAGTGATACGCCTACTGAGGGTGATACGCTGGTTATACGTTCGGGGCTTCCTGATGTTTACATGGCCGACATTGAGAACAGGCCGGGCGGAAGGGTGATTGTTCACGATACTGACGGTGTGAAAGTTGTCGCGCGTGTTGTGCGTCCTGTGAAGGGAGTCGGGCGTTTCGGGGGAAGCATTTACCAGAATCGCGGAAGTCTTCGTGCGTCTCATTCTGGGGTGATATGTGTTGCGACTTCACCGCGTGATTCGGTCGGTGGGATTCAGATTATGCCCTTAAAGCACGCTCTGACATCGCCTGAAATGCTCAATGCCTGGAAGCTGACTCAATGGATGATTATTGCGCCTTTGCCGGGAATGCCTGATCTTGAAGGGACTCCGCCGCTGTTCAAGAATGCATTTGTCCCCGGAGCTCAGCTGGAGGATAGATTGCCGGATGTTTGGAGTCATTACGGGGGAAGGCCGCTTATTTTGTGCAGGATTGACGGCGGGAACTGGGAGCGATTGCCGGAAGTTTCCGGGAAGGTTGATGACGGGTTAATGAGGGTTACGCACCTGAGATTATATTTCCCGTATTGGAATCAAGAGCGTTAATTTTGTGTCAAATGGCAATATCTTTCAGTCAAAAAACTTTGCTAGCATATCGAGAACGCTGTTTACCTGTGATGAGTCCTTAACGCCAGTTTTGCACCAGACCGCAAAATGTTCGCAGTTGTTCAGCGCAAGATTGTAGCCTCCTTCACCGAGTCTGCTTCTTGCGCGCCTCACTGTTTCTTCACCGCTGTAAAGGTGATAATTCATCTGCTTTACTTCCCTTACGAAACGGAGAATTTTTGCGAGGGGATTATCTGTGCTTAATGCCGGAATATTCTGGGGGTGTTCGGGGAAATTGCAGACGGTGAAACTTTCCGCGCCGTTGAGGAACTCGGCTAACGTTGTCTCGCGGACAATCCCGTTGAAGTCGTCCGGACCGTTTGCGCCTGTGTAGTGAATGACGTGATTAGAGTCGGCGACATAGACTCCGTAATGTGAATAGAGTCCCCTGTCAACCCGTATAACATCGCCGTTTTTGGGGAAGCCGCTTTGAGTTCGGGAAGCCCCCGCAGTCGTCAGCAGGGGCAGAATGTCTTGATAGTTCAATCTTCCACTACTCGCCAAAATTCTGATACCCCATGAACAGAATCGTCCCCGACTCATTATCCCGAATGAAATACATAAACGGCCTCTCCGCATGAAACTCCGCAAACGGCCTCTTCATCGGCATAGCTGTCCCCATCATCATAGGCACAGCAGTAGCCGCAGTAGCTTCCGTCCTTTCCTCGTCAACATTGATGAACGTCTGGTGAATCACTCCGTCAGCCCTCAAAGGTTCGTCCGCCGTAATCCCCGAAAAATCAGCGTAATTCGTGAAAGCCCGCTTTATTCCGAGAGCCTCAAATACATTCCTGAGTTCGTATCTCGTCTCCGTCTTGAATTTCGGCAGCCACAAATCAACATCATACATCTCCATTGCGTCAAGCCATTTCGAGAACGTTTCAGCGTCAGCATTCTTCAGGGCTTCGAGATTCTCTTTCGGCGGTAACGCGACAATCATCGAAAGCCTGTATCCCTTATACGGAATCGCAACAACCTTCACGCCGTCAACCTCGCAATACCTGAAATCACCGCGCTGTTTCATCATCGGAACTTCTTTATACTCATCGCCGACGGTGTAAAATTTCTCATTTCCTGTTGCTGACTTTGGGAATTTATTTCTCCATTCTGCGTTGAAGTATATTGCGTTCGTGATTATCATTCGCGTCTCGGGGTCAAGCGTTTGAAGAAGATCATTAATCCGGCCGTTAGTCTTGCGGCTTACCCAAATGTTTATCTCTTTTCGGGACTCCTCAGTTTTTCCCTTGAAATCGAGTCTTCCTGCGCTGGCATTGTAATTGACGCTCAATATGTCCCTGTAAGTTTTGCGGAGTTTAAGACCGTTTTTGAGCCATACTCGGTTTGCTGATGTTACATAGCCGTTTCCGTCCAAATCCCGCAGTAATCCTCCGAGTGATTCGTGAATACCCTGATTGATTCCCAGAGAAGTCTCAATCTCAACCGCTGTATCACCTGACGCGCCCGCATAAGCCATACCGAAAGCCGAAATTATGCTCAAAGGCGAGAAGAAAAAGTTTCCTGCTGAATTTGACATTATGATTTTGCCCGCGCTGAACGCAAAGTTGTTGACTGCCTCCGAAGCCTCTGATGCGAAAGACATTGACGCGAACGAAAGCACAACCGCTAGAACCAATACTGCCCTGAAAATTTTTGCTGTCATTTCCGTTATCCTCCTGTGAAAATTTTTTGGCCTAACGTTTTCCGAAAGACCGTAATTATTATCGTCATTCTGTGTGAACATATTATGAGGCTGTCTTTAAGTATGAAGTATGAAATTCAAGAATGGAGATGAAAAAACCGAACGTGAATATAGAAAGTGAGACAACAAAAAATTTGGACAAGAATAACTTTGTGCTATAATATCTTTGCAAAAGTTCCTAACACTCCGTACAGAAGAGTGTTACCGCTAGTTGTATCTTGTCCTGTGTTAATTATAGCACAGGTGAAAGATAGAATACTTCTAGTTGTGTGTGGCTTTGCGTTTTACAGCAGGCGGTGTCCGAAAATACAGCGTCATATTAACTGTATGGCGCAAAGCTATTTTCACGTTAAGGAGTCTGATAGGTGAAGGAAAAATTTTGCGCTAATTGGGAATATTCACGGAAAAAATTTCACCAGAGGAGGAAGATATTTAATGAAACGTGAAATTAAACGCAGAGGATTTACGCTTGTTGAGCTGTTAATCGTCATCGTTGTGATTGGGATTCTCTCGGCCATGATGATGCTTTCGAGCACTGAGGCTGTGAGTTCTGCTAGAGCCAGCAATATAGTCAGCAATCTTCGTAATCTCAAGACGGCGGCTTTGGCATGGTATGTCGACAGCTTGGACGTAATTGAAGGCAAAGATGCTAATGGTAATGCATTCTCTCTTAAGAACGCAGATCATTTCAAGTTCGTGAAGCACTACCTCAATAACGACACTGCAAGTGATCTCACTGATTACGGTATTGAGACAAAGGACGGCAAATGGTACGTCTACTACGTCAAAAATAAAGCAGATGCTAATGTAAGACTCAAGCTGAAGGGCCGTGCTGCTTCTACGGGGCTTCTTGCCGGTGCTGACTACACTGCTAACTATGATGGAAAGGACGAAAACATCGGTATGCTCGTCCGCTAAAACTTCTCCCTTGCTTGGTGTCTTATGATGCCGGCAGAGGATTTCTGTACACAATAAGGAGGAATCATTCATGAAGAGTACAAAACGTGAAGGCTTTACGCTTGTTGAGCTGTTGATTGTCATCGTTGTGATTGGGATTCTGTCGGCTATGATGATGCTTTCAAGTACTGAGGCTGTATCTTCAGCGAAGGCAAATAACATCATCAGCAACATGCGTAACATGAGGACGGCTGTAACAGCGTGGTATGTCGATAACATTGACAGAATAGTTATAGGCAGAAACGACAAAGGAGAAGTCAACAGTGTAAAAGTAGGCGATACGGCCTTCTCCCAATTTGTAGACAGCGACGCGGGAAAAAAAGAGATTATGAAGTATTTCAACAACAGCGAGGCAATATCGTTAAAGGGCAAAAAGAGTGCCACGAAAAATGCCGGGGATTATTTCCTTCTGGACAACGAGTATACAACGTGGAATGTTGTCTATCAGCTCGGCAATAACGATGCACGCGTCAAGGAAAAACTCGCGGGAAGAGCAAAGAGTGTGGGGTTAAGAGGTAAAACTGCTATCGATGGTGATGTTTTCAATGACCCATACACAAACGAGACTTATGTAAGCATGGTGATTCTCAAACTGGAGGACTAAATTCCGAAACGCGCTCACCGAATCAGAATCACGACAAGAAAACACCCTCCGCAGGAACTCAACGGGGGGTATTATTTTGCTCTGGTTACCTGACTATGAATCTGAGTATACGCTTGAGGATTCCGCCTCCGGGCTTGTCTAGGCCGAATGGATCAGGGTCGCCGTCATATAATGTCTCTAGGCCGTCGGGCGAAGGCTGCTTGTAGATTCCTACTTCGGCCAAGTCTACAGGGCGCGGATTCTTTGCCCATTCCTGAGCGAATGCCCATAGCTCATCATCGGAAAGTGCTTTTACCTTAGTGCTGCCGTCCATCAGTTTACACCTCCTGCCTGTAATGCAAACCTGCTCACAATGGTAATCGCTACTAGCAATATAACCACTATACGCAATATCATCAAAAAAAACGCACGGATACTCCTTGCTTTAGCTATGGGGAGGAAGTGCGCTACTTTACTTTTTACACTCCCTTTTTTACAATATTAACACATTTCAAATGGGGTTCTGAGTAAAATCAGGACGGATAAATAACTAACGGTCTTAGAGCCGTTCTAGGCTGGCATGTAGCCTTTGCGATGTTCGCATAAAAATTGCCAAGTAAGCGGATAAGGTGTAACAGCCTTTACCGGATAGAGGCGAAGTAAGCACGCCCCAGCGAATAAGGGTATTCTGAAGCGGTAACATGCGTGTTCAGACATTAGGCCGTGTACCAAACTTCACTGAAAGCCTCCGGCTTTAGCCGTGAGGTGGCTTACACGCCATAATCCAGCCATAAAAATACCCTCCCCGTGAATGAGGAGGGCTGAATTTTTCCCGTTTACATGGCCGCCGCCGCAATACCCAGTATCACCGCAAGGAAGCCCAGTAACGTCTGTCTCC
>JAFSLR010000094.1 GCA_017448375.1 Synergistaceae bacterium
ATATATGATTGAGACTCTATTATTGCGTCATGGCCCGTAACCTTCACAATCTCAAACCCCGAATCGCTGGGCATCATTCCCTTTGACGTATTCACACTCTCAGGGACATAAAGACTCCCCGTCCCTTTACCTTCAGTCAATATCACCTCAAGAAACGCTGACGGTGACTCCCGCTTGTACGTCCTGTAAGTTATCCGGCCATGTGATTCGCCGTTGTACTCTGTGATTAGGGGCGTAACATTCTCGCTGACTTTGTGCCATTCGCCAATCTCATCAGGGAGTCCGACCGCAAAAACTTTACCGCAATACGCAAAAATCAGAGCGCAAACCGCAAAAATCTTCCTCATTCTTTTACCTCCCTAAGCCACAATTTGCGAACCTTCGACAGAAACTCATCATAAACTCCGCTCGCAAAATCAGGAAACGTGTAATCAAATCCCGCCCATTTCCTGAACCTGTAGCGCATTGTTACCTCCGCAAAAATTCCGTCCCGTAAATATATCCTGTGTGCATGATCCTTTGTTGACGCAAGTATAAGCCTCGCTCCGTCAATATATCCCGGGTCAATGTTCACCGCCCTTATCGGCTGACGGCTCATCGCTTCAATCTCTATCGCTTGATGTTTCCAGTCAGCGAGCCCCCCGGCATTAACGAGTCCGGGAAAACATAAGAATACCCGCTTTAAGTTCGGCGAAATTTCATCGTAGTAATTCGTCTTGTCGAACGGTACAGGATTGCTCACGATTTCCGGCACTCCCCAAATATCAGTCAATCTCTCAATACTCCATTTCAGTAACTCATCATCAGGGTACAATATCCCCGTTATTCGTTTCACTCTCGGTTCTCTCAAAATACATAATCCCCTTCATTTTCTCTCGACTGACCCGCCGCTAAAAGTGCCATTGCCTGCGGGCCTATCCTCCCTATAACATCATCAGGCTGTCTCATTGGTTCGGGCTGTATAGGTTCTTCATTCTGCACTTTCGGAGTCTCAGTCTGTGATTCTTGTGACTCTGTCTGCGATTCTGTTTCGGGTGATTGAGTTTTAGGCGCGGGCTTTTTTCTGGGCGGAAGCTGAATGTCAAGGTAACCCTGAATCTGCCCCTGCCATTCACAAGCGCGGACTCTCTTTCTCCCTTCAGGGGGTGAGGAGAGCCTCTGCCATTTTCCGCCCTTCGACTCAATCTCGCGAACCCATGTTTGACCCACAGCAGCCCACCATGTTATGTCTTGAGCGTCAGTCAAATCTTCGGTGCAGTCGTCAACCGTAAAAATTCCCGGCCTAAGTTTTCGGAACGCAATAAATCTCGCTCCATTTGTACCTTCAAGCCTCACTATAAATTCATCGCGTTCGGGTAATTCTGAGGCGTTCAACTTTTCGAGACCGTATCCGAACATGTTTATTGCTGTCTCATTGAGCCGCAGAACTCCCCGTGATGAAATCGCAAACGGTACAGGCGCGTCCCACCATGAAGGGAACTGCGGTTCATCAGGGTACAATGCCGTCTCCAATGTCCCTATAAACGCTCCTGTAGTTTCAACGTAAAGTGCTGTTGCGTCATCGGGATATTCTGTTTCCTCAAGGTTAATTGGACGGACGATATTTCTTGCGGCTAATTGCGGCAACGTCTTAATCATAGCGTCAGCACAGCCCCTTTCAACAAGGAAAACAAGCTGACCTTTAGTGAGTGCTACGACATCGCCTGAGTCTGGAATATATACGGCATATTCGGCGGCAGTACCGAAGAGAGTCCGCAGAAAATACAGCAGTGTTGATTCTGGCGTAAGCGATTTGAGGCTGTAATCTCTCTCGTTCACGGATTGACTTCCATTAAGGCGTTTGCGAAATCATGAGGGCTGAACGTGTTTAAGTCGTCAGCACCTTCTCCGAGTCCTATATAGCGCACTGGTATGTGAAGTTTTCTTGCGATTGAGATTACGACTCCGCCTTTTGCTGTGTTGTCGTATTTCGTGAGGATTATAGATGTTACGGGAATTATGCTGTTGAATGTTTCGGCCTGAGCTACGGAATTTTGACCGAGTACAGCGTCAAGCACTAAAACTGTTTCGAGCCTCTCATCACCCGCACCGCGCAATAAGACCCTGTGAATCTTCCTGAGTTCTTCCATAAGGTTATGTTTGTCGTGAAGTCTCCCTGCTGTGTCAACGATAAGGACATCAGCGTTTGAAGTTTCAGCGGCCTTCCAAGCGTCGAAGGATACAGCAGCCGGATCAGCTCCCTGACCCTGAGCGATTACCCTAACGCCGGAACGTTCGCCCCAAATTTTGAGCTGTTCAACCGCCGCAGCCCTGAATGTGTCAGCAGCAGCAAGGATTACTTTCTTCCCTTGATTTGCGTACATGGCCGCGAGTTTTCCTGCTGAAGTTGTTTTGCCGCTTCCGTTTACGCCGGCCATGAGGAGAACGAGAGGTTTATTTTTGAGGCTGAAAGATTCGCCCATTCCGTCAACAGAATTTAATTCGTCAACAATTTTTGCTGTGAATAAATCCTTGAGTCCTTCGGGGGTTTTAATGCCTTTTCGTTTTGCCTCGCTCTTGAGGAAGTCAATAATTTCTTCTGTGAAATCTAATCCCGTATCGCCTGATATTAACTGTTCTTCGAGATTGTCCCAGAAGTCAGAGTCAAATTTTCCTGATGAGAATAATTTTGAGATTCCCGCGCTCCATTTTTCGCGAACACCTTTAAGGCTCTCACGTAATTTTGCGAATAATGCCATCGACCTTACCTCCCCGGAGTCCTGCGCATGAATATGAACTCGTAACCGTATTGTCCTGTAGTGCTGTCCTGAGTCCGCCGTGAACCTACTACCTGCCAGCCAGCGCGGCCTCTCTGGGACATTCTGTCAGAAAGATTCGGGTCAAGTATGAAGTCTATTGCGTATTCATATGACGGAGGCTCAGCACCTGACACTGACTCATAGCCTGGAGCGTTCATGGCCATAGAAGTAATTTTGTCGGAAAGCTGCATTAACTGCCAGAGAATAAGCCCTCCAATGACAGCAAGAGTGAGTAGTAACAGGGGCATAAGGAATCCTGATTTGCTGTTTCCTGATGACTTGCCGTCTGAGTTTTTGTTGTTTTTCCGTAAGGCTAATTTTTCGCGAATACTCATAGTTTTCTCCTTGTGATCTTCTTCAGGGTTATGGGGTACTGTGGGTTCGGGCTGAGTTATCATTTCTGTTACAGTTCCGGGGGATGCTGTGAAGTCCTCGTTGTCGTCGGCCAAAGTTGCGACCTGTCCGAGTTCGCCGAGCGAAGAAATATCCCAGTCATCATTATTTTCATTTTCCGGCTCAACAGTGTTGGGTGTTTCGTCATTAAGCAAGCTCTGTTCGGGCATGTTATTTTCTGGTTCTGCCTCCTGGTGTGTATTTTCTGTTTCAAACTGCTGGTTCACCATAGCGATTAATGCTTCCTGTTCAGTGAGGGGAACATTCTCCGGCTCATCATTTACAGGGAAGGGCATATCATCATCATTTTCGGAAGACTCCGGCGTTGACTCCGGCTTTGGCTCTGCTGAAATTTCCGGCGTTAATTCCGGCTCTGACTCCGGCAAAATTTCGGGCGTTGTCAGAGTGTCGGGTTCTGGTACGTTTTCCGGCTCTGAATAAATTTCAGGGATTAGAGTTTCTTCGGGCTGATTATGGGAGTCAGTTTTCGGGATAATGCCTAAATCTGATGCGTTTTCGTCCGAGTCGTCCGTGAAAGCGTCAGCAAAAAATCTCGTTTCGTCATCTGATGCTTCAAGATTCGCAGTGTTATCATCTTCCCCCAAATCAGGAATCGTGAACGGGTCATTGGGTATTTCGTCATCATTAGGCGTTGTGTTATCCTCAGTCATAGCGTCAAAATCCGTTAATGATTCTTCCGGCTCATCGTGATTTTCTTTCGGGAATAAGTCATCATCATTCGTTTCTTGCGGCAATACTTCATCATGCGTTTCTTGCGGCAACAAGTCATCATGTGTTTCCGGCAATAAGTCATCATCATTTGATTCTTCCGGCGGCAATTCCTCATCATGAGTTTCATTCTCTGAAAGTTCATCGAACGGGTTAATATCGTGTTCGAGACTCTGATTTGCCTGATCCTGAGCTGTGTTAATTGGAGATTCTGAGAGTGCCTGAGCGATATTAGCCTTTAACTTGTCTTCAGCTGACTGAGGGGAATCGGGGTTAGAGTTGTCGGTGAAGAAATTTTCCGGCAAGTTATAGAGTCCTGGCTGTTCCTGAGAGTCGAGAGTCAGAGGATTTCCCGTCATGGCTTCAGCAATATCGGCCATGAGCTTATCTTCAGCGGTCTTTGTG
>JAFSLR010000095.1 GCA_017448375.1 Synergistaceae bacterium
AGCCCCTAAGAAGCCGCGACATTCCGCAGATTCGCTCACACTTAACGGGGTTGCGCTTGTGAGGCATTGCTGATGATCCCTTCTGGCCTGCCCCGAAAGGCTCAAAGGCTTCACGTACTTCGGTGCGCTGAAGGTTACGGATTTCGAGTGCTATACGTTCGAGAGTTGATCCCATTACCGCAAGGGCATTGAGGACTCCTGCGTGCCGGTCGCGCTGAAGAATCTGGTTCGAGACTTTAGCGGGTTCGAGCCCTAAGAGTTCGCAGACTCTCGCTTCAAGTTTGGGGTTGCACATCGCGTAAGTTCCGACAGCCCCCGAAATTTTCCCGGCTGAAACGTCTTTTCGGGAATATTCGAGTCTCCCTATGTCGCGGAGAATCTCAGAATGCCAGTTGAGGAATTTTAGCCCCAATGATGTAGGCTCAGCGTGGATTCCGTGAGTCCTTCCTATTGTAGGGAGATGCTTGTATTTTTTCGCCAAATCGACAACAACATCATCAAGTTCACCGAGTGCCTTTATGATTATGTCAAGGGAGTCGCGGAGCATTATTGAGCTTGCTGTGTCAAGAATATCGCTTGAGGTCATTCCGAGATGGAGATACCTTCCGTTTTCACCGATATTTTCGGCGACTGCGCTGACGAACGCTACAACATCATGCTGAGTCTTCTTCTCGATTTCCTGCACTCTTTCAACCGTAAAACTTGCATGGGCTGTAATGTCTTCGAGGGCTTCTTCGGGGATTCTTCCCTGTTCGCACCACGCCTCGCAAACGGCCAGTTCAACATCAAGCATGACTTTAAGCCTGTTGTACTCGTCCCATAAGGCTGAAATATCACGCTCTGAATATCTTTCTATCATTGTAAAATTCTCCAATGCCGATAAATTTTGTGTACAGCAAGATTTTAATTGCGGGGGAAATCTCAGTCAAGGTTACGTAATTCTGAAAGTTTTAGTGTAAAATAAGCAAAAATTTTTCATTAGGGGCGATTCATTTTGCGTAGGGTGTTTTTATTCTGGCCTGTCTTAATCCTTACTTTTATTATTTCAGTCAGTGCTTCAGCTTCAACAGGAGGCAACACAGGACTGACGGGTTTATGGGAATATCCTACCGCCGAAATGCCCGAAGACGGCGCAGGAAGATTCGGTTTCACTTACAACTCACCTTATCAGTTTTACTTCTTGGATTTAGCCTGGCTTCCGTGGCTCGAAATCAACGCAAGGTTTTCAACTTTCGACACCTTATCAGTAAATTATCTTAACCAGGTAGCACCCGGCATTGACGGACGCAGATACATGGACAAAGCCATAGACTTAAAGCTCATGTTATGGCACTCAAAATCCCCGCAGAACTGGATAATCCCTTCAATAGCTATCGGAGTTGTTGATATGATGGGTACGGAACTCATGAAGGCCTATTACGGCGCGGCAACATGGCATTTCGGGAATTTCGCGGCGACATTGGGCTACGGTTCGGACAGGCTCAACGGGTTTTACGGCGGAATTGAATGGGACGTTGCTGACTGGCTCACCTTCAAGGCTGAATATTCCCCATTGGATTACACGAAAGATGTTGTAGCCGGACACAGAGTACTCACTGAGCTTCCCTCAAAGAAATACAATGCAGGTATAGTCCTCAAAGCCCCGTGGGGTATGCAGGGTTCTGTTAGTTATCAGCGCGGTGATGAATGGGCGTTCAGCATTTCACAGAAAATACATCTCGGAGGGCCGATTTTAGGCAACGGAAAAAAGAAATTCAATGTCCCCGGCGGATTCAGGTATGTAAATTGGGAAGACCCCGAATCACAAGACTTATTTGCACGCATAAAATCAGGAATCGACAAGTACGTAAGAGTCCGCGATGTTGAGATGAAACTTGAGAAATCAGAAGAGTACGGAAGAAGATTATCATTGTCCTACGAAAATTACGGCTACGCTTCACACGCTGAGGCAATGACACGGTTAATAATAATCCTCTCTGAAGTAATGCCCGAAACTGACTCTCTACTCCTAATCGCCAAAAACGCCGGAATACCTGTCATCAAGGCAGAATTTCCCGGAACTTTGCTTTTTGACATAAGAGCGCGTTCTCTCAGGGAAGAAGACCCCATACACAGCGCAGTATTCACTTGGGCAAACTCCGACATTGAAGACCCCGACTCACATGTCCTAGCCTCAAAAGCTGAGCACGAGTTCAAAGCAATGTTAGTGTATGAGCCTCGAATAGATCAGACTTTGGGCAAAGCATACATGGACAGGCTTGACATTGACGCGATTTACACAGGACGCTACACAAACGGCTGGGGCTCTGTCGTTGACGTACGATTCCCCGTCTACAACAAAATCAACGCCGACAGCGTAACGGGATTATGGTGGGAGCCCGAAATGAACAGCGAGACACGCATTCAGAACGCGGCCATGACATACGCGAATCATTTGGGCGGAAGCGGACGGGCTTGGTTCTTCGGGGAAGGCGGATACATCAATGAGGAATGGCTCGGCGCAAACTTATGGGCGAGATATTACGGGCATTCGGGACTCTGGTGGATAGGAGCGAGATACTCGGCACTTCATGACAGAGACCCGTGGACTTTCGCGGGACTCACTACAGGAAAGCTCACGTATGCTTACGGACACGCATTTGATGACGAGGAGTCAGACCCCTGGCATCATGGATTATGGGTTCAGGGAGGATTTCACATTGCTGATCTCAATCTTGATATTCAGGCGGATTACGGGCAGTTTGTCGACAACGACAGAGGCTGGAAACTCTCAGCAACAAGACACTGGGACGATACCGCTCTGGGCTTCTGGTACATTGCTACGGATATTGACGCTCCCGGAAAAGGTTTCACGAAGGCGGGCGTACATATGGAAATTCCTGCGGATAAGTGGTTCGGTACATGGTTCGGGAACTCAAGCGCACATGTATGGGATCAGGATACTATGTTCCTTTCAACGTGGATGCCTCATTCAGGCCGCGAAGGAGGTACAATCAGAACGCCTGAAAGATTCATCAGCCAGCTTCGTCCGGTCTCACTGAAGAAGAATGTTGCAAGAATGATTCAGGAGTACTGCTCATATGAAGACAATGATACGGAAGGTGGTAAAGAAATAAGCAGCATATTAGAATATATTTTCCATTAAACATAAAATACAAAAAATTCTTTGAGGTGATAATGTTGAAATACGTAAAATTTTTTCTGTCAGTTCTAATCATACTCGCGGTTGCTCCGAGTTCTTTTGCCGCCGATGCAGGCCCGGCAGTTCTCGCAGCCCCAACGCCAATAGCAATGCCCACAGCACCGGGTACAACAGGCATACCCACAACGCCTTCTGCCCCGACAATGCCGACAGTACCGAATATCCCTCAGACGGGCATAGATCTTTCTGGGCTTGACTCGACTCGTCCGACAACAACTCCCCGAACCGAGAATATAGACCTTACCGGCGATAATACGAACACAACAACAGACAATCTCAACGCTAATGCTGATACTGTGAATCTTTCTGAAGGTGATACTGAGAGACTCACAGAAGATGAAGTGAACAGCTATTTCGAGAGGATACTTTCTTCACGCTCAGAGGGAAACCCATTGGGGGATTTGTTCAGGAGGCTTCCGAGATACGGAATGTCATTCTTCCGCAGGCCGCCTTCAACATATGCGCCTATGGACACATCACCCGTAACACAGGGCTACAGAATCGGAGTCGGAGATGAGATGATGCTGACTGTCTGGGGAATCCCGGAGGAAGGGAACTTCAGGTTCAGCGTAAACCGCGACGGAATGGCACCGATTCCCCATATCGGAATGGTACGGCTTGCGGGATATACTATTCTTGAGGCCGAAAGGATAATCAGCGCGAGACTCAGCCAGTATTACACGGGCTTCCAGATGAATCTGTCTATGGGTCAGCTGAGCTCTATAATGATATACGTAACAGGAAATGCAGTAAGGCCGGGAGCGTATACGATCTCATCATTCTCGACGCTGGTAAACGCTCTCATAGCTTCGGGCGGTCCTTCACTCAACGGTACACTGAGGAACATAGAACTCAAAAGGGACGGAAGGACTGTTGCAGTATTCGACATGTACGCTATGTTATTGCAGGGCGACAAGACTCAGGACGTAAGGCTTCAGGCTGGGGACGTAATATTTATCCCTCCAGTAGGGCCTCTTGTGGGACTCGCCG
This sequence comes from Synergistaceae bacterium, assembly GCA_017448375.1. Lineage (GTDB taxonomy): Bacteria > Synergistota > Synergistia > Synergistales > Aminobacteriaceae > JAFUXM01. Next base: position 4,193 of record JAFSLR010000095.1, read on the forward strand.
GAGAGATTCAGAGGCCGGGAGTCTATGAGCTTAACGGGGCGACAAGGGTACAGGACCTTCTCTACATTGCCGGAGGACTCAACGCAAGGACATTCACTGGGCGCGTTCAGTATTACCGAATCAACGACAACACTTACGCAAACGCATTTGAAGGTACTCTAGCGGAGGTTGAGAACCGAGAGCTTCAGGACGGGGATATAATCAGGCTTTACCCGATATTCAACCTTGCGTCAACAGTATTAGTTACGGGCCCGTTAGTGAGGCCGGGAACGTTTGCGATAATTCCGGGTCGAACGAGGCTTTCAGAAATCATAAACCGTGCCGGAGGACTCACAGTTACGGCTTCAGAGATTGCAGAGATTACCCGCGTAACGCCTTCGCTTAACGGCCCGGTGAATGAGCGTTTCACCGTCAACGTATTCCAGGCATTGCAGGGAGACCCTGTTCATGACATAACGCTTGAGAATATGGATCAGATTACGGTGATGATAATTCCCGACTGGAAGCAGCAAATAAGGGTTAATATAGTGGGTGAAGTGAGGCGGCCCGGAAACTACTCGATGTTCCCCGGCGAAAAACTTTCAGACCTCATAGAACGTGCCGGAGGATTCACGCCAAAAGCATTCCTGAAGGGTGCGATATTCACACGTATAAGCGTTGCACAGGAGCAGAGAATCTCAATAAACCAGATGGCCGACAGAATGGAGCGCGAACTCTTAGAGTCCTCTCAGAATACATCAGTTACGGCAACTTCAACGGGAGCGACACAGGGACTCAATCAGGAATACCAGCGAAGAAGGCAGCTCATCGACAACTTGAGGCACATGGACATAATGGGAAGGGTAATAACGAAAGTTGACACTCCGGCAAACATTAAGGGTACAGTCTGGGACTATGAGCTTCAGAACGGTGATGCGCTCATCATACCCGAAACGCCTTTAACGGTGAACGTTCTCGGAGCTGTATACTCATCAACAAGCCAGGTATACCGGCCTAACATGGGTATAAACGCCTACATAAGCGCGGCCGGAGGTGCGTTAAGGAGCGCGCATAAACGCCTTGTGTATGTCATAAAGTCTGACGGTACGACACTGAGGCTTACGAGAAGTACGGCCATGTTATCGAGCAAAAAGTGGACAGCTCCGCGCGGATTCTCAGCGACGATTGAGCCGGGGGATACGATAGTTGTACCTGTGAAATACTCTGACAGGCAGGGCATAGAGTCGTTCAAGGATGCTATTGACATAGTGTACAAGATAGCGGTTGCAACGGGCGTTGTAATCAGGGCAGTAGATTAAGGGGGAAATGCCGTGAAGAAAATCATTGCCGTGATTGCTGTAACTCTGTGCTTTGCGGGCTGTGCGTTTGCTGAGCGCGTGAAGTACGAGTATAAGATAGTGCCTCTAGGATCGCTTACGTCATTGCAGAAGAGCAAGGGAGCAGCTGCCAAGACCGCTGAAGTTGAAGGGCTCTTGAATGAGAAGGGGCTTGAGGGCTGGGAGATTGCCGAAATTTTTGCGGTGAGGACGACTTTTGACCCCAATGTGTTTTTTGCGGTGATGAAACGTCCTGTTGAGTGAAGGCTTGACGAATCGGGAATTTGCGCTAAAATAGTTGCCGTTTTACGGGACGTAGCGCAGTCTGGCTTAGCGCATCTGCATGGGGTGCAGGGGGTCGGAGGTTCGAATCCTCTCGTCCCGACCATAAACCAGAAAATGACAGTGAGACTCTTGCGGAAAACGTGGGGGTCTCATTTTTTGTGTTTTTGTGTGTAAATTCTGCGTGAAAATCTTTAGCGTGTTTCGTGATATTCGGCGTATGTATGCTATAATCATTCAGCCCTGCCTTTCGGGAAGTTCGCACAAGACGGAAGGCCGATTAAGTCCATAGGGAGGAGGTGCAGAGAAAGTGCGTAAATATGAAATGCTTGCCATTCTTGACGCAGCGACAGAGAACCAGAGCGAAGAGATTACGAAAATTGAGGAAGTCATAAAGAATCTCGGCGGAACTGTGTCAAAGTCAGATGCTTGGGGAAAACGTACCCTCGCTTATCCCATCAGGAAGAAAACTGAAGGATTTTATGTGCTGTTCAGCTTTGAGCTTGAGCCTGCGCAGACGTTTGAGCTTAGGCGTATACTTGGACTCCGTGCCAATGTTTACCGCCAGCTTATGACAGTTGTTGATGAGTAAGGGAGGCTTTGAGCTATGAGAGGGTTGAACAAGGTCATTATTGCCGGAAATTTAGCCAGAGATCCTGATACAAGATATACTGTCAACAAAAGAGCTTATTCAAGATTTTCTGTAGCTGTGAATTACCGTTACAAAGACCAGAACGGAGAATACAAAGATGGCGTTGATTATGTGCCCATTGTAGTATGGGGAAATCAGGCTGAATCATGCGGAAAATATCTCAGGAAAGGAAGTCCTGTACTTATTGAAGGCCGTATACAGACTACGAGTTACGAAGCTAAAGACGGTTCAGGCAAGAGATATTCTACAGAAGTAAATGCAGACAACGTATTCTTTATCGGTTCACGTGAACAGGGCGGATCAGGTTCGGGCTATCAGTCATCATCACCCGTCGGAACAGATTACGGCTCACAGGGCGGATATGTTCCCGGCGATGACGATTTCGGCAAGAGCATAGGTGAAAGCGGATTCAGCGGCGGAGGATTCACGCAGGGATTCGCGGACGGCGATAACGGAATGCAGGACGGAAATTCAGACAG
>JAFSLR010000096.1 GCA_017448375.1 Synergistaceae bacterium
AAAGATGACGGCAATAATTACGGTTATCACTTCAGCCTCGAAGATTTTTACGTGTACATGACGGCGCACGAGTACAAACATTATTCAGTCGGAGGGACGGGATTACGCTCACTGCTTGATGTTTATGTGTTCCTGAAAAAGTGTGAAGGACTGCTTGATTTTGATTATGTCTTGAGCGAGATGGAGAAGCTGGAACTATCAGAATTCGAGGAGAAGAATCGCCGTCTTGCGTTAAATCTTTTTGGTTGTCATGAACTAATGGAAGACGACCGAGAAATGCTCAAATACATTCTGAACTCAGGAGCTTACGGAACATTGGAGAATAGTGTCAGCAACAAAGTAAAAAGATTTGGTGGTGGAACTATGGCAAAAATGAAATTTATGCTTTCGAGAATTTTTCCGCCTATTTATCACTCTTACTTGTTGTATCCTTTTCTAATAATATACCGTCTAATTAAAGCATTAACTTGGAGATGGCGGGAAACATTGCAAGAGGTAAAGATATTGTTTCGCTCAAAATGAAAGTTCATAGTACAGCATTATAAATACCATAACTCTCAGTGTTTGAGCCAGTTTAAGCATAATATCTTCCGAGAGACGGCTGTATCTATAGATAATGAAATACATTGTCGCTCAAACTCATTTTGCGTAAGCATCTGGCGGTGTCAAATTTTTTTACTTTCCGCCCACGTTCCTCACCCACGGCGATATTTTCAAGAACAATATCGAATAGTTTGTAGTAAGTAGAAATACGTCCCACATTAACAGCGTTTTCAAGCCTGAGTATAAAGTCAGTGTACGCACTTTTCAAACTCTCTCACACTTTCTTCTCTCTGTTGTACTTAAGTAGATAAAATTAATATAATACAAAAATTATTTAATTTAATAGTATAATACATAAAATACATAGTTTATATAAAATGGAGATGATGAAAATAATCCGAATAGCGGTAGCGAACCAGAAAGGCGGAGTAGGAAAGACAACGACGAGCGTTTGTGTAGCGCAGGAGCTAAAAAGTCGAGGTTTCAAAGTTTTGCTTGTAGATACAGACGCGCAATGCAACAGCACAAGATTTTACGAAGCGCGAACGGAAAAAGAAGCGACAGTGTTAGATATATTTTGTGGAGATGAGCCAGCATTAAGTTGTGTACAGCACACGGAGAAGGGAGACATAATAGCGTCAGATAAGTTGTTATCAGGAGCAGAAACGATGGTGAAAGTAGATGAGAGAAGATTTACGCATTTGAAACGCTCTCTGAAGAGCGTAGAAGGAGAATATGACTACATAATAGTAGATACGCCGCCGTCGATAGGAGTAGCGTTGAAAAATGTATTGGCGGCAGTAGATTATGTGATAATCCCCGTAGAAGAATCCGGATGGTCATTGGATGGACTGATGGATTTTGCGACAGCATTGGACTTGGCGCGTGATAACAATGAGAACTTGCGAGTAGCCGGAATATTGACAGTGAAGTCGAAAGAACGGACGCGTAAATCGAAAAGAATGGGAGAGTTATCCATTCAAGTGGCCGAAAAGTTAGGTACAAAATGCTTTCGTACAAAAATCCGAGAGAGTGTAGCATGTACGGAAGCCCTGACAGAATATTATGTGCCACTACGAGAGTATGCGCCAACGAGTACGACGACAGAGGATTATAAAAATTTTGTGGATGAGCTAATGGAGGAGCTAATATAATGGCAAAAGGGACATATCCGAACAAAGCGGCGCAAAATGTAGCAGAATTTCGAGTAGAAGCGGAGACCGAACCGATCCAAGTGGAAAAAAGGAAAAGTGGTCGTCCATCGAAAGGGAAAGTGCATAAAATCTCGCTATCAATCCCCGTAGAAATATACGAAGGAGTGGAGTTAGCGTCGTACTTTTTCAGGGGAAATATAACAGCGTACATAAATAACCTGATTCATCGAGACTTGGAGAGGAATCTTGAGAAGTACCGAGAGTTTAAGACAATGATGGAAGAAATGAACCAAACGTTATAAAAGGAGGAAGTTAGAAAATGGCAACATCAAGTATATTTCATAATGTGGTACTGAGAGACCCGAAAGAAGTCGATGATTTTTTGACAGCGTTGGAAGCCTCAGAAGCTGATCCGTATGTAAGTTCAGGAATATCATTATCTGAAGTGATGACGACGAAAGAGGATATATTAAGGTTACATGAACTCCGTATGAAGAGTATGTAGAGATGAAAATTAAGATAACGAATATTTTGGACAGCGTAGACTTATTAGGGGAAGAAAATTTGAGGGTGGAACTCTCCAGATTTGTAAGCGCGAAGAATCCCGAAATCGAAGAATTTATCAAAGAGAAAGCGATAGGGTTTGCGAAAGGGAAACTCTCAATTACGTATATATTAAATGATATGGAAGACGGAGCGATGTTAGGATATTTTACCCTGACGCATAAATCCTTGATGGTAAGCGGTGAGAGGCTGAGTAAAACGACACAAAAAAGATTGATGAGGTATGCCCGTTTTGATATAGAAACGGGGAACTATGTGGCTTCAGCGTTTTTATTAGCTCAGTTTGGAAAAAACTATGGTGTTGATAAAGGAAAGCGTATAAGCGGTTCAGAAATGATGAAGTATGTAAATGTTGTATTGTTAGATGTCCAAAGACGAATAGGAGGAGGGATAATGTATTTGGATTGTGAGGATAAAGGAAAACTGAAGGAATTTTATGAGGGAGAGAATTTCAAGAAATCAGGAGAGAGGTTCTCAGCAGAAGATAGCAAGAAATACCTACAGTACATCAGATTTTTTTAGTAGATGAGAGGGTAATGCCAGTTAGGAGAGTAGATAGCGGCAAATCTAGCCCACGAGCGTTGGAATCTTCGCCAATCGCGAGTAGTCTCGCCTTTGAAATCTCTGTAGAGCATAGCCATAGGACAGAAACCGAGAGCCTTTACAGTTTCCAGTCGCTTAGTGGCAAAGTCGAAAGAATCGAGATTATCACAGCCTGATAAATCTTGTGTCAGCATTTGATTATATCCGCAAGGCAGGAGTAGGTACACAACAGGCAGCGATAGTGAAAAACGGTATGAGTGGCTTAAAGGTAACGGCTGAGGTTGAAGAGGCTCTGGAAGAGATGAACTATCCGGTAGCGGGAAGACTGCCGCGCTGTAATACTCTTCTGCGTAACCTGGCCTCAGGATACAGTTGGGATAAATATCTCAGAGTGAATCAGCATGCGCAATTTTTGAAGCTGTATGAAAATTTATGGACAGCGTATCGCGAGATGCTGAAGGGTAACTTTTCAGATTTATGTAAAAAGTAGTCATTTATGTAAAAAGTAGTCAAACGAATAGTAAAAAAGTGAGAGGTAAAAAACGATGCCGGGCCTGAGAGAGAACATTAATGATGTATTAAATGTAAAGAAAACGGATGAAAGAAAGGATAAGGTAATAGCAGTAAACCAGGCAGAAGGATATAGTGAGCGTTCCTCAGTATTGAGAGCGTACAGAGCTGGACTAATCCCAGCAGATCATCAGATATTGCTGAGAGCGATAAGGCAAGAATTAGGAGATGGAGTGAAAGAAGGAATAATACAGCTAGAGAAAGTGCTTCAAGCGACGGGATATAAGAGGGCGAGTGCGCTGAAAATGCTTAAGCATATGCGGAACTTCGGAGTGATAGACACGAAGCCCGGATACAGAAGTACCTGGGTGAAGTTACTGAAAGATTAAGAGTTGAAGATTAATCACATAGAGGATTTCAATTCAGCCTTATATTTATAGTAAGTGTTATTGCTAACGTGTAATCTAACAGGTTTAGTATGGCCGTCAGGAGTAAAAGAAGATGCATTAATGATAGCAATAACTTCGTTGTCAGAATTGTAACCAAAAAAATTTTTGCTGTGTTTAAGGATTAGCTTCTGGATCGGGATTTTCTTCCTGATTTTAAGTTTGCGCCCTCGCTTTTGTCCTATCTGCTTTCCGTTACGCCTTGCTGTTTCTATTCCTTCACGAGTACGTTGGTGGAGGTCATCAATTTCTTTCTGAGATAGCAGGAAAGCTAATTGTATTTGTTTGTTAGCGAGTGTAAGAATATAATCGTTTAGAGCGTCAAGAAAAGTCAGCATTAATTTATTAGTAGCTTCATCACCACTTTCAATGTTCATGTTTATTTGTTTTTCCTGTAGCGTCTTTCGGTAGGTTGCTGTGTTGATGTGAGGTTCTTTCAGGAATACCAGCTCTATGCCCCTGTGATAAAGTTCTTCATAGAGATTGAATCCTTCCTCAGCATTACGTGACATACGGGATACGCTGTCGAAAACGATAGTATCTCCAAATTTCAGTGTACGAATGAGCTTTTCTAATTCCTTGCGCCCCTGATAATGAGTTCCGCTGTAAGTTTCCTGAACGATAATAGCTTCAGGGTATTCTTTCAGGATGTTACGAACCTGACGCTCTATGTTCTGCTTAGGAGTGCTGATACGACAATAGCCGTAAATCTTCATGGGACAGTTACGCCTAGAGTTTTAGCAAGACCGTGTATCATGTCATCCGTAAGCCTGCTGTATTTTTTAATCTCAGCAAGAGGTTTACCGTCAATAAGCATATCTCTTGCAACCCGTTCATTGGTTTGAGTAATACCTAAATTTAGGCTATCCCTGCGTTCCTGCTCCAGAACTTTCTCCTGATCCCATTCAGTTAAAAACATACCTTTCACCTCAGCTTTGTTCAATAACAAAAATTTTTTGATGACAAAATCCTCAGGCATTTCAGAAAGTGTTGCCTCTACTGCATATTCAATGTTGCCCATTATGCTTTGATTCTTCCTGATTGCCTCAACAAGCCAGGCATATTCATTAAGAGCTTCACATGAGTTCATCAGGTTCTTGTTCTTACCGTAATTGATATTAAGCATTGTAACTCTGACTTCAATATCGCCTTCATTATTGAATGCATCGCTTAATCTCAATTCTTTTTTCTCCGGCTGCTTCTCTCTGCCGTTATAGAAGCAAATACATTTAGGAGTCGGTACAGTCTGAAGAGTTCTGCTGTACTGGTAATAATCACTGCCCGCAATATATTTCTCGTAAAGTTTAGCGGCGTAAATAAAGAATCGCATAGGCATGTTTGGATTGAATGAACTCTGATGTTCCCACAAATTAAGCTCGTTCAAGATGATAAAAGAAACATCGTTTTTCATGCCAAGATACACAGCATCATCTATAGTGTTGAACTCGATAGCGTCAGCATCAGTGTATCCAGAACCATTCACAGCATTGTAGAGAGCGAGCGTCCACTCACGGTTATCAGGATTGCCGAAAAGGAAATTGAATACGCGGTCTTTAT